>CAZTAW010000009.1:0-2040 GCA_964611705.1 uncultured Bacteroidales bacterium | reverse complement strand
TCTGGCATGATAGCAGGATTTTTTGTTAGGATAACATCATCAGGTTCAGAAATAAATAATTTTTATGAACATCCCCCCTGCACCATTTTCTTCTTTTTGCCTTTTCTGATGGGAGGAAGTTTGGCAGGTTTCACATCCTCTTTTTGTTCGATGGCTCCACCTCCGCCTAATGCATTACTGGCAGCTTTCCTGTAATTGTATTTAGCAAATTCATCATCAGGGCTTGTGATATTGGGTTGCTCCGGATTTAAAACGGTTTCTACCCAATAGTTTAGTCCGCCCTGTAACACATAATTGTTTTTGTAACCCAGTTGCCTGGTGATCATCCAGGCTTCGTTGGCACGGGTGGTTCCGTTGGAGTAAAAAACGTTTAAATATACATCCTGATTCAGATAGGGTTTCCATTCTTCCGAAAGCAGATTATCCAAGGGGATGTTGATGGCACCGGGTAAGGAATATTTTTCATATTCTTCCCTTGACCGTATGTCAATAAGCTGTAGTGTCGGGTCTTGCTGTACGATCATATTGGCCACCTGATCAGGATGAATGAATTGTGTTCCTTCCTTTACTTCATCCAGCAGTTCTGCTGCACTTAGCTTGTAAGGACTGGTTGTATTTTCGGGGACTAATGCAATGATCAATCCTAAAGATAGAAAAACGATGGCAACAATTATTCTGCTTTTCATAACGATTTTTTTTTGTTTTATTAATATTCAGGCGCTTTGAACTTCTTTTCGGCTTTTTCTGCGATCCAGAACATCAGCAATGCTGCTGCAATTACCAGCAAAACGAGCAAACCTGAGGAAATATTGAAAAATTTATTCATTTTTATAAATCCTAAAAACTCAGCTTTATAAAGTCCTTCCCAAAGGGGATATCCTTCCGTAAAAATAAATATTCCGATAAAAATCCCCAGTATAAACAACAGGGCATCAATTTTACCGATCGCTGCTGCACAAACGCTTGTTCCCGGGCAAAAACCGCCAATTATAAACCCGGCCCCCATGATCACACCGCCTACGATGGTTGACCAGAGGTAAGTCGGATTAATATAGATGTAGGTTAAATCCATCCAGCCAAACAAACTAAAAAAAAGCAGGCCGAGCATGGCAGTGATCGCACCCGTAAAAAATACTTTCAAAACAACGGTGTCGTAGCCGTAGAAAACACCCACCAATTTTCTGCTTGAAGAAAAACCGCTGCTTTCAAGGATAAAACCAAAAGCGATGCCAATAAAGAAAGCCAGCAGCAGATTGGTATTTGATGAAATAATATCGTTAACGATTAATGGTCCCATTGATTAAATGTTTTTAATGATTAAATCCATAATTTCCTTACAAAATAAGCCAGGGCGAATGCCGAACCAAAAATGGCCATCATGCTGATAAAGCCCCCCAGTGATAATACGGCCATGCCGCTCAGGGCAGAGCCGCTGGTACATCCTCTTCCCAATTGCGATCCGAATCCAAATAAAACACCACCGGCCAGGGCTGCAATCAGCCTGGTTTTGGATGAAATTTTCGGAGAATGTTCAACTTTCCAGGTCATCCTTCCGGCAATTACACCTGAAAGAAAACCACCGGCCAGCACACCCAGCATCTGGTATACCAGCCAGGAATTCAAAGGATTTCCTGAATGTGTTTCATTGTATTCCTTGTAGAAGGCAGCATTTTCTGCATGTGCGGGAGCTATGGTTTCAACAGAGGCCACGATGGCATTTTTCATTGCCCCGCTGGCTCCCAGTCCTCTGCCTGAAATAAAATTGGCAGCGAGCACTGTTAAGCCAAGTAAAACCCCGCCAAGGTAAGGATTGATGTATTTTCTGCTTTTCTTTTTTTCCATTACTTTTTTCTTTTTTTTATAATGAATGATATCAATATAGCCAACGGCTTTCCTGTCCGGCATACGCAATGATAAAACGGAGCATCAGGCTGCCAAATAAGATAAGGACCGGAGCCAGCCAATGTGGCATTCGGTATCCATTCAACTCAAGTATTTCCAGTATTGCTGGAAATACCATCCCCAGGCTTACAACAAACA
>CAZTAW010000008.1:0-32990 GCA_964611705.1 uncultured Bacteroidales bacterium | reverse complement strand
GTATATCCGATGGGGCGAAAGACATGATTACAAGATTAAGGAACTGGATTTCCAGGAGGGTGAAGTTGCGGGTTTAAAATCAGTTTCGCTGGAGTTTGAAGGGGAATATGCTTTTGGCTATCTGAAGGGAGAAAACGGCGTGCACCGTCTTGTAAGAATTTCTCCATTTGATTCCAACAAAAGAAGGCATACTTCTTTTGCGTCCGTTTATGTTTACCCTGTGGTTGATGAACAGATTGAGATAGAAGTGAAACCTGCTGATATAACCTGGGATACTTTCCGGTCGAGCGGGCCAGGCGGTCAAAATGTGAACAAAGTTGAAACTGCGGTTCGTCTGAAACACGAGCCAACTGGTATTATT
Organism: uncultured Bacteroidales bacterium; assembly: GCA_964611705.1. Classification (GTDB taxonomy): domain Bacteria; phylum Bacteroidota; class Bacteroidia; order Bacteroidales; family JAIOZK01; genus JAIOZK01. The sequence continues at coordinate 32,629 of CAZTAW010000008.1, read as the reverse complement.
GTGGAATGTCAGGAAACGCGTTCACAGTCGCAAAACAGGGTGAAAGCCATACAAATGCTCAAATCGCAATTGTACGAAATTGAGCTTCGAAAGAAAAAAGAAGCACAAGCTGAAATAGAAGGCAATAAAAAGAAAATTGAATGGGGCTCGCAGATCAGATCTTATGTAATGCAGCCTTATAAGCTTGTTAAAGATAACCGCACCGGAGTGGAAGTAGGTAATGTGCAGGCTGTAATGGACGGTGAAATTGACGAATTCCTGAAAGCCTTTTTGATGGAGTTTGGCGGGGAATAGGATTTTACAGTTTTTTCAAAAATTAGATGCACACAGGTGCTATATTAATTTGTCCGAAGGACTCCTTGGGAGAAAATTTGAAAATGAGCAAATTTGAAAATTAAAACCGCTAAGCGGGAAGTGAAATCCGACAACATGCAAAACGAACAACATGTTGGTTAGGTTTGTAGCCTATGCGCCTAGTATTTCTTCAAAATATTTTGATATTCCCAACTTATATCTATCGATGTGACTTCTTTTGTAAACCAACATGAATGAGGGATGATGGATAGGGACATAATGAATACCATCGAGAACAAAAGATTTATAATCGAATTCGTTATCAAAACTTGAAATCTTTTTTGAATGTTTATTCAAAACAAAATTAGCAACCTGTTTCCCCAACAAAAACAAAATTGATGGCCTAAGTGCCTTTATCTCAAATTCTAAATTTGGATAGCATTTTTCCATTTCGTTTTTCAAAGGATATCTGATTTTGTTATTCAAGTTTGATAGAGGTAAACATTTCACAACATTTGTTTTGTAAAATGATAAGTGCTGTTTGTACGGCTTTTCTATGGATTCAATTAATGCACCGGATTTTGTGCTGGGTGATAGCGGAATTTGGTCTTCTTCATTAGTTATTAAAACAGAAGAAAGCCCTACCCAAAATACATTGGACATCTTAGTTTCATCAATTACTGGTAATTGGTTTAAATGTAATCCACATGCTCTACATTTCCTTATTTCTGTTGTATCTGTTGAGGATTTTTTAACTGTTTTTGCACTTTCCATTGGATCTTATTTGTCTTACAAATATAATCATGTATGGACTCCAGACTAATTTTTGAGTAATTATTTGCATGAAAATTAAACTGCTCTCGCCCAATTAATCTTGAAAGTTTTTTATTTTGAGTTAATTGAAGATTTGGATATTTTTTTCTCAATTGATTATAAATTTCAGTTCCGTGATATGGTCTAAATTGAAACACACTTGTGCGAAAATTTGTATCATATTTTTTGGCAAGTTCCATTATTTCCAATGCCAAAGTATATGTTAAGTCAGCATCATTTTTTATTTCATCAGGAAATCCATAAATAAAGTAACCTTTCACATTTATTTGGGCTTTGAATAATTTTACCAAATTTCTTTTTATGAGAATGACATCAGATGTCTTGTTAATGCTTTTTAAAATTTTTGGTGAGCCTGATTCTATTCCGATAAAAAGTTCTCGGCAACCACTTTCCCTAAGTTGAACTAATATATTTTGTTGAATATTAGTAAATGTTCTGATGTGTGCCATTGAGCGCCATTCTAAATTCAATCCAGAAAAAAACCTAATTGCATTTTGAATAGAAATTCTTGATTTTAAAAACAAATCGTCCAGTATCCTTATAGAAGATACTTCAGGATTATCAGAAATTATATTCTTGATTTCTGCTGTGATTGATAATGGCGTTCTTTCACGTACTTTAATTTCTCTATTTTGCGAACGAGCTGCGGCACAAAATGTGCAATTGTATATGCAACCTCGACTGGTTATCAAATTGGCTTCAAGTTTATTATAAATGTTTTTTCTGGGTTCATTCTTGAAGAAATGTCGGTTTAATGGTATATTTGAAATATCCTTCAAGTAATACATAGAATTTTGATCTATTTTTATTACTCTTCGATTGAGATTATTTCTATCCTTGATAACCTCATCTTGAACTCTGTTTTTAAGAATATCTACTATAACCTTTTCGCCATCACCAACTACCACATCAATTTGGTTTGTTGTATTCCATAAAATTATGTCATGGAAAAGTGATTTTGTTGCGGAGCCTCCAATAACTATGTGTACCCGGTTTCTTAAGGTTTCTACTATTTCTTTTACCAAGGTAAAGTTTGTCGTAAAAATATTTAGCGCAAGGAAGTTCGGCTTTGCTTGTTCTATCCTTGAGATCAATTCTTGAATGCTCAGTTTTTCATGTATGGCATCAATAAATTCAACATTTATATTGTTTAATTGAAGACTGGTTGCAATGTAACCTAATCCGATTGGAGGTAGTGAATCTTCTTCATAGGACTGATTGGCTTCTTCGAACAATGGAGTATTTATAACTAGAACTTTCATTTGTTTTTTTAATCATAGATATAATCACCTACCTGAAAATAGTTTTAGAAATTCATCTTTTTGTTTTTTTGTTGTTTTATTTGCTAGAGACCAAACCAACTTCCATATATTGCTATAAAGTGCTCCATTTGAGTTTGCCGTGTCTGTTTCTATTGTTTGATATAATCCAGAATCTAACTTTGAATAAATCAGCAATCTTTCAGAACCTTGTAAAGTTTTTAACCTTCCTCGTATCAGAAGATCGGCTTCATCAGGATTATAAAACCTTAGCTCAACACCACTTATTTCTTGTAGTATTTTTCCGTATCTTATTTTTGTCAGATTATCAACGGGGTCCTCGCAAAGTATTAAAACCCTGCGAAAACTCATAGATTTTAAGTGGTTGTATTGATTGTTTTTATCCATTTCACTTGGGGTACTTCCGAAAAAATCCAAATCTCCACCAAATAGTTTGATTTCGTTATGGTCAGATAATTTAGTAAATTCATTAATAATTGGATCTAATTCAGTAGTTCGGTATATTGTTTTTTTATCAAGAAATATTCTTGTAAAAATGAAAAGACAAATACTTGAAATAAAAAGAATAATTAATCCAACATAGTCAAGTATGCCCCAATCTTGTTTTATGAAAAGATATATACATGCACCAATGAATGATATTATTGAAAAAATATAAAATCCCCATTTCCATGCTGTTTTTGAATTGTATGTAACAAGTTTATTTCCAAGGGCACCTAAAAATGCACCTGAGGAAATTGTGGCAAATATTAACAATAGAGATGTTAATTCAGATGGTTCCATAACTATTATTTTTAAGGTTTTTAAAAAACTGTTTAATTGTTTTGATTTTTTTAATTGGCGCTCTTGTATTAATCTTAGGGTATTTATTAAGGCTTTCAATACCCTTATTTATTGGCATTATTCCTTCTGTTACTAATCTTTTGATTGCCCACAATAGTCCATTTACCTCAATGTTTTTAAGTTTTGAAGCATTTCTAAGACTTTTATCAGAACTAATTATTGTACCTCCCTTTCTTAATGCCAATTCCAGCAAGGAACAATCTGCAAGACTTAAACTGCGGTGTTCATCAAATAAAAGCATTACCAAGTCAAATGAGCCTAAGTTGTCAATAATTAATTGTTTATTTTTTATGAATTTTTGAATATTCTTTGCTTGCTCTTCAACTATTATTTCATCCAAAACATAGCCTGTTGTATAGTAAGTATAATCCATGCTAAAGTATTCATTGACAATATCTAAGTCAACCAAATCAAAAAGTATACATGAATCAACTATCAGGATTTTACTACTATTTTGCACCTAGCTTTCCCTTTCTGATTTCATTAACATTAGTATTTAACAGTGCTGCTGCTTTGCTCATACTAATAATATCTTCGGAAAGAGCTCTGTTTATCAGTTTTGCAAACAAAGTAGTATTCTCTTGACCGATGTATTCCCCTGGTTCTTTTTTTTGTCCATAGGTTTTGCTCAAATAGATCATCCACCTTTTGTAGTAACTGTCAGTTATTATTTTCATTGAATGTAATCTGTGAACTACTGCACGTATTGATATGCCAAAATATTGTTTAATGTTTATAAGTTCTTTTATTGCTATGTAAGACCTATGCTTACCTCCAATCATTTGGGTTAACTTCTGACTAGGTAGTAAAAAACAACTTGAAAACCTATGACAATAATACTCGATTAGCTTTTTATCGTTTTGAATTTCAGCTGATAAATTTAGTAAAAGATGAGCTAATTCATGAATTACAGTAAATCTTATTCTCTCTATTGGTTTATTTCTGGTGTTAACAATTATTACTGGTATGTTTTCAGAGGCAAAAAAGGAAACTCCATCTATTTCGTCAACTTCATCAATAAGATACACTTTAATGCCATTAAGTTCAAGCATTTCAATTAAGTTTGGGATAGGATTAATCCCTAATTCCCAAACTTCTCTAAGTTTGAGTGAAGCTTTATCAATATCATCAATTTTATTAATAAACAAATCATTTACCGGATTATTGAAACTTGAATCAATGCCAAGAATGTCTTCTACCTCAAGGAACCTTTCAACATAATCCTTTGCTTTTTCCAAGATAGATTCCTCTGTTTTTTTTGAGAGGCTTAATTTTTTTCTGAATGAAAGATTTTTAGGTTTAATAAAGTTTTTTCTCAAAAAGTAATCTGGTTTCACTTCTAGTGCTTTCGATAAAGCAAGAATAACATCACTACTTGGTTTCATAAGCCCTTGTTCATACTTGTTTAGTGCTTGTTTCGAAACAAGGTTGTTCAATTTATCAGATAAAACTTGCAATGATATTCCAGTCATTTTTCTTGCAAGTTTTAATCTTGCACCAAGAATGATTTTGTCTGCTGAATTCATAACAATAAGATTAGTTGACAAATATACAAAAAAAAATTAAAATGTCAACTATTTGCGCTCAAAAGATTCTAAATCATAGGATTGGAGTTTAAAACAGTTGACTGTATTAAGATTTTGGTACAAATAACAGCCATTTAATCAGCGTATTAAAAATAATGATTTTTCGGGTTTGACTTTAGTTGAAAATATACAAGTTAAACAAAAGTCGCATTAATTTATTTTTATTGTTTCTGCCATTTTTTGTAATTTCACATATTCATTTTTCGAAATAGCAAACAAAAAAATCTTTGTTGAATATGATCAATATCTATCACAATCCGCGTTGCAAAAAATCCAGGGCAGGCCTGGAATACCTCAAAACCAAAACTTCTGATTTCGAAATCAGACAATACCTTAAAGAACCGCTCAGTGAAAAGGAAATTAAAGACCTGCTGATGAAAATGAATGAAAAGGCTGAAAACATTGTTCGTATACAAGAAGACTATTACAAAAAGCAGCTTAAAGGAAAAGAATTCACGGAAAGGGAATGGATCGAGATTCTGGCCGAAAATCCAAAACTCATACAAAGGCCAATCGTTGAAAAAGAATATAAGGCCGTATTGGCGCAGCCGCCAGAGAATATTGATAAACTTTTTTAATATATAATAACCATGAGATCAAACGAACCTTACGCAAATCTTACTGTTTGGCAGGAAAGTATGGATTTTATCAAAGAGATATACGCCCTTACAAATGTATTTCCTGAGAAAGAAAACGATGGATTGATCAAACGCATTCGAAACAGCGCCATTGAGATTGTCGTGCATTTGTCAAGGTTTTTTACTTCCAAATCTGTAACATCAACGCTGCCAGCCATGCAGAGAGCACATGATTTTTTGAATGAGCTTGAGATACTGTTACGAATATCAGAATCATTAAATTACATTACACGGGAAGATGTTCATACATTCTTGTATAAGATTGAAGAAATGAACCGGCAGGTTAACTTATTGGTTAGAAAAATAAACAGGGAAAAGGAAATCGAAAGTGAAGAATCATAAATAATTATTTAGAAAATGAAAGTAAGAATAGAAAAAGACACAATGGGAACCGTTGAAGTTCCTGCTGACAAGTATTGGGGAGCTCAAACAGAGCGTTCAAGGAATAACTTTAAAATAGGTGAACCGGGTTCCATGCCTGTTGAAATCATTCGTGCTTTTGCTTACCTGAAAAAAGCTGCTGCTTTAACAAACCAGGAATTGGGTGTTTTGCCAGAAGGAAAAGCCAAACTAATAGCACAGGTATGCGACGAAATTCTTGAAGGAAAACTGGATGATAATTTTCCGCTGGTGATCTGGCAAACCGGCTCGGGTACACAGTCAAATATGAATTGTAACGAGGTTATTGCAAATCGCGCCCATGTTTTAAAAGGTGGTAAACTGGGAGAAGGTGAGCGCTTTATTCATCCCAATGATGATGTAAACAAATCCCAATCTTCAAATGATACCTTCCCAACGGCAATGCATATTGCCGCGTATAAGATGATTGTTGAAACAACCATCCCCGGAATTAAAAAACTTCGCGATACCTTAAAACAGAAATCCGAAGAATTTATGGAGGTGGTTAAAATCGGGCGTACCCACTTAATGGATGCCACTCCTTTGACCATCGGGCAGGAATTTTCGGGCTACGTTTCACAATTGGATCATGGTTTAAAAGCCCTGGAAAACACCTTACCCCATTTATCCGAGCTGGCGCTTGGCGGAACAGCAGTGGGAACCGGCATTAATACACCCAAAGGATATGCCGAACTTGTTGCCCGAAAAATTGCTGAATTAACAGGATTGCCCTTTAAAACCGGTGAGAACAAATTCGAAGGCCTTTCAGCCCATGATGCTATTGTTGAAACCTCAGGTGCTCTGAAAACCCTTGCGGTTAGCCTGATGCATATCGGGAATAATACAAGGATGCTGGCATCAGGTCCCCGATGTGGTATTGGCGAGATCATTTTTCCGGCCAATGAACCCGGTTCTTCAATAATGCCCGGAAAAGTAAATCCAACCCAGGCCGAAGCCCTTACAATGGTTTGTGCTCAGGTTGTTGGAAATGATGCTGCGACCACTGCAGGAGGAATGCAGGGCCATTTTCAATTGAATGTTTTTAAGCCCGTGATGATCTATAATCTTTTGCAGGCTGCAAGGCTGTTAGGTGATGCATGTGTTTCATACAATGATAATTGCGCTGTGGGCATTGAAGCTCATCATGATAAGATTTCAAGTCACCTGAACAATTCATTGATGTTGGTTACAGCACTGAATCCGCATATTGGATATGAAAACGCAGCAAAAATTGCGAAAAAAGCCCATGAAGAAGGAACTACTCTGAAAGTAGCTGCTTTGGAACTTGGCATTTTAACCGAAGAACAATTTGATGAGATTGTTGATCCGGGGAAGATGATTGGGAGGTAGCAAAACCAGTACAGAAAATAAAAAGATTATTAATCTTTAAAGTTAGGATATTTTTATTGAAGAATATTCTCAGGGATTTTCTTTAAATCCTTCAACCGGTACACAAAAACATACTTAACCGTTTTTCCATTTCTTTGGATAGGAATGGTATCTGAAGGGATTATTTCTTTATAATATTCATTATATAGTTCATTGGGGTCTTTAAAATCACGGCTGTCGGTGATGAAGTAATCATCTTCACCTAACCCAAACCCACCTCTGTAATTGTTGATCCAGGCATATTTGTGAATACGTTCAAGTGTGCCAATGGCTTTCACATTAATATCTAGTGGCCGGGCTACATAATAATCAAGATTGGCTGCCGGGAACCACCTGTAAGAAAGAATGGCTGATGCAGAATCCATGTTTTTGTTTTCTATATCCCTGATGTATATTTCCCGGAATTTTTCACTTAGCTGCTTCCAGCCATACATGTCGAGACTGACATCTTTTTTACCAAGTTTACTTATTTCTTTTTCACTCGACCGGAGCAAAAAGCCATATCTGATCTGACCCGCACCTAAAACAATGATCACCAAAAGCAGAAGCAATGATAGTTTCACGGGCCAGGGAAAAAGCTTGTGTTTTTGACGGTACCATTCCGATAAAAATGCTGCTGTGATCAATATCAGGCCTATATAACCGGGGCCCGTCCAGTGAGGAAGCGTGCTTCGGAATAATGAAAACAGCAGGAAAATTAAAATTAACGGAAGACTTGTCCAAAGAATAATCCGTTTTGGAGACTTTTCGATGAATTTTTTATGGTTGAATAAATGAATCAATGCCAAAACAATAAGTACAAAATTGATGGGATTGTTATATAAAATTTGTCCGCTTAACTCGGTTATGAATGAATTCAGGTTCACCCCGGATTTTAGTATATCAACTCTTTCACCCTGGAATGAAAAGCTGATGAAATTGTTTTGTACATTCCATATCCAAACCGGAAGGATAATAATGGCAGAAATTAAAACCGCGAAATACAATTCCTTTCTCAAAAACCATTTCCTGTTATAAAAAAGTATATATATAGCTGCCCCAAGCCACAGAAAAACAGATGTATATTTTGACATCATGCCCAAACCGATGGCAATGCCCGCAAACAATAAGTTTTTTAATGCAAGTTTTGTGATTTCCTTATCTTTCAGTGCATTGATAAGAAAATACAGTCCCAGTAACCAGAAGAAAAGTTGAGGTGTATCCGGCAGAATAAAGGTACCTGCAATGATAAAGCAATAAATGGAAGATGTGTAAAGAATGGCTGCATAAAACCCCGTGATCGCATCTTTTATACGCTTACCAATGATAAAAATAAGCCAGGTGTTTATGCTTCCCAGAATTATGGCCGGTAAGCGAATAAAAAACTCACCTTCCAAAGCCAGGTTAAGTGTAAATAACTGAATAAAATATCCTACCATAGGAGGATGGTCAAAGTGACTCAGGTCGGGATACAGAGCGTATGTCCGGTAGTAAACCTCATCATTCCCAAATTCAAGAAACCATGCCAGTAATCCCCTTATTATGGTGGAAATAATGATAATTAAGAACAGTAAACTACGGATTTTATTTTCTTTCAAATCTTTAAACATTATTTAATCCGCCTGAGGCGGACAAGGGTTAATTCCCCGCCCCTTGGGGCGTTTTTAAATATTCCATTTAATACCCCGCTGCTCTGCGGCGGGGTAGTTTATTCATGACTTCCTGAATTATTTTCTACGCTTCCATCTTGATCTCAGATACAAAACATTTACAATGATAAAAATAAAACTTGCTGCCATTAAAATACGATAAATCCATGTATTAAGCAGATGGATTTCAGGTTTGTCCTTTTCAGTAGGCCATTGTTCCGTATATCTTACAACAGGATTAAGATAAAACCTGTCTTTATTGGGAAAAATAACAACGGTGCGAATGTAAGTGTCTTCGGGTTGGATGACATAAAAGGCCTGATCGCTATCTTCAACCGTTTTTTTCAATTGGCCACCCTGTCCGATAAACCTGAATTCCCGGGCTTGTTTGTCAACGCATGCATATAAAGTGTCTTCTTTTAAAACTGCTTTTTTGAGTGATGCCAGATCATCATGTTTTTCTTTTCTCCTTTCCCAGGTTTCGCCAAGCGGACGATAAACCTCAACAGCAATGGTTTTTCCTTCTTTCATGGCTTGTATAATGCTATCGCGATGGAGGCTTTCGGAATAGATCATAGTAAGGAACTGTCCGACCTCATCGGGATTGGTGATATCATGAACATCATCATTTCCTATGCCAATCACGAAATTTCCTGCTGATAAAGCCGAATCCCATTGCGGGAGTGATATCCTGAAATAGTTCAGGATCTCAATACCATCGTAATTTCTGAGCAAAGTAAAGTCTTTTGGTTTGAAGGCATTGTGCCAGCTTGGGTGTGCAAAAATGATGAGATCATTATTGGGCCTGAGGATATCAACGATGTACTGTTTATGATGGATGCTCTGATAGAATGCATAATCGTGCCAATTCACTTTTTTGGCGCCTATACAAACATGATGGTTTTTTTTGATACTGTAACCATGTTCGTAGATAGGTATCCAGCTATCATTTTTGCTTCCGTGGGTGTTGATCTTCATGTAATCGGATATTCCGATAATATCATAATCCAGAAATTTGTAAGTACTGTCAATTAAAAAATTTGTATTTTTTCTGCCATCAGTAACACCGCCCCATGTCCTGGATTGAATCTGGAAATTTGCCTTCCGCCAGAAATTGCTGTCAGCATGCTGGTAGGGATTAAACAGCAAATCTCCACCAAATGGCTTGGGTTTCGGAAAGGTATATATCGGAGCAAAAATATATTGAATCAAGAGAATACCTATGAAAAGTATAATAATCCAGAGAATTAATTTTCCAACTGCTTTAAGTATCTTCATAAAAAAACTTTATCCAGAAAACAAAAAACCAACAACTTGGTTTATCGCCGGCAAAGTTACTTTATTTCTCAAAAATTGACACAGAAAATATGAATATTTGGCTTGTTTCATTATAGGGAAAATTATTTTTTTGTTAAGAAAAAATCTCATTTTGGGAAAAGAAATAAAAATGATTATATTTGAAAAAATATAACTACCCAGATATGGATCCATTCAAAATATTCATAGTAGAAGATGACGAGCTTTACGGAGCGATGTTGAAGCATCATCTTTCGTTAAACCCTGACAATGAAGTACACCTGTATACAACAGGTTCCGAATTTTTAAAAAATTTGTATAAGAATCCTTCAATGATCTCGCTTGATTATCGTTTACCTGATATGTCGGGGATGGATGTTTTGAAACGCATTAAAGAATACGATGTTGAATTACCCGTTGTTGTGGTTTCCGGACAGGAAGATGTTGGTACGGCTGTGGAACTGCTGAAAAAGGGCGTATACGATTATGTTGTAAAAGACGACGATACCAAAAACCGGCTTTGGAATGTAGTTAAGAACGTTAAGGAGCATCAGGACCTGAAAAATGAGCTCATTGAATTAAAGGAAGAGATCGGAAAAAAGTATGAATATTCCAATGTTATCAAGGGTAACAGCCCGGCTATTCAAAGCATTTTTTCACTGATCGAAAAAGCTACGAAATCGAATATTTCTGTTTCCATTACAGGAGAAACAGGAACAGGTAAAGAGCTTGTTGCCAAAGCAATACATTACAATTCGCCAAGGGTGAAAAAGCAGTTTGTTGCAGTGAATGTATCTGCAATTCCCGGTGAATTGATCGAAAGCGAAATGTTTGGACACGAAAGAGGTGCATTTACGGGAGCCCATACAAGAAAGATCGGAAAATTTGAGTTGGCTGATAAAGGTACTTTGTTTCTTGATGAAATCGTTGAAATGGATATGAATATGCAGACAAAGCTCCTGAGGGTATTGCAGGAGAAAGAATTTACAAGAGTAGGAGGGAACGAGGTTATTAGAACCGATGCCCGTATTATTTGTGCAACGAACAAGAATCTTTTGGAGGAAGTAAAAAATGGTAATTTCAGAGAGGACTTGTATTATCGCTTGCTGGGGTTACCTATCGAGCTTCCGCCGCTCAGGCAGAGAGGAAATGATGTACTTATACTTGCCAAATTTTTTGTAGATGAATTTTGCAAGGAAAATAAGATAAAAACACTTACAATATCAGAAGAAGCAAAGGACAAACTGATGAAATATCCCTTTCCCGGGAATGTGCGCGAACTGAAAGCCGTTATGGAACTTGCTGCTGTGCTGACCAATAATGACACAATAGAGGAAGATGACATTACTTTCAGCTCTTCAAACTCGGTGAGTGATTTTCTGCTTGAAGAAAATACTCTGCAGGGATATATCAGGAAGATCATTAAATATTATCTTGAAAAATATGATAATAATGTTTTGACTGTTGCCAAAAAGCTCGATGTTGGTAAATCTACTATTTACAGGATGCTCAAAAACAAAGAAATTTAAATGAGAAATGACTGAGCCAAAATACAATCTTGAAGGGATCAGGAGATTTGTTGGGGGAGATGAAAAAGCGGTCAGCGATATGGTGAAGGTCTTTCTTGAATCCATTCCCGATACACTTCATCGTTTTAACGAGGTTTACCAAAAACAAGATTATTCAGGGCTTGCATTTTATGCTCATAAAATCAAAGCTTCCATAGATATTCTTAATATAGAAGAACTGAAAAATGATATCCGCCTTATAGAACATAATGCCAAAGGTGCTAAAAACCTGGAGGAAATTCCTGAGCTAAAAGAAAAAGTCAATCAAATTCTTACAGAAGTTATAAAGGAATTAAGGAATGAGAAGCTATATTAATTTGTCCGAAGGACTCCTTGGGAGAAAATTTGAAGATGATCAAATTTGAAAATTAAAACCGCTACGCGTGAAGTGAAATCCGACAACATGCAAAACGAACAACATGTTGGTTAGGTTTGTAGCCTAAGCGCCTATAGTCAGAGACTGTTTGTAAAGTCATGAATAAGTATCATTGCCAAGAGATATCTTTTTTCTATAGTTGATCTGTTAACTTTATGGACATGCTCTGGCTAAGTGTAAAATTTTCATCAGACGCAGATTCTATTATTCAATCACTTTTTTCTTTCTGTTGTAAAAATAACCAGCTTTTCAAGGGAGTCCCTTGACGGATTTTCAGGTAAGGTGTTAAGAATATCAAAAGCCTTTTGGCGGTATTCCATCATTTTCTTGCGCGCATATTCAATGCCTCCGCTTTTGTTTACTTTATTAATGACTTCGCCGACGCGGTCGGGATCGTGATTATGATTTTTAACAATGTTGATCACTTTTCTTTTTTCAATATATTTTAAATGATCAAGCATGTATATAAGTGGTAATGTCATTTTCTGCTCTTTGATGTCAATGCCGTTGGGCTTGCCGGTTATGTTTCCGGCTTCGTAGTCAAACAGGTCATCTTTTAACTGAAAAGCAATACCTACATTGATGCCAAAGCTTCTCAGCTTGTTGACCATTTTATCATCAGCACTGGCTGAAATTGCTCCACAAGCGCAGCAGGAAGCAATCAATGTGGCAGTTTTTTTTCTGATGATATCAAAATAAACATTTTCCTCAATATCAAGCCTTCTGGCTTTTTCGATCTGAAGCAGTTCACCTTCGCTCATTTCACGCACTGCTTCCGAGACCTGTTTTAGTAACTGGAAATCATCATTATCAAGGGATAGCAATAATCCTTTCGACAAAAGATAATCCCCAACCAGAACCGAAATTTTATTTTTCCATAAAGCATTCAATGAAAAAAATCCCCTTCTTTCATTGGAGTCATCCACCACATCATCGTGAACCAGGGTTGCCGTGTGCAGCAATTCAATCAGCGAAGCGGCACGATATGATTTATCAGTTACTTCACCGCAGAGCCCTGCCGAAAGAAAAACGAACATCGGGCGCATTTGCTTGCCTTTACGTTTAAGGATAAATCTTGATATCTTGTCAAGTAAAGGTACATCACTTTGCATGGAGCCCCTGAAATACTTTTCAAAAGCAGTTATATGGGTTTTAATAGGTTCTTTTATCTCGTTGAGGCTTATCATATGTTAAACCAAAAGTACTATAAATTTCAATTATCTTTGTTATTAAGAATGCGAAAACTGATTTCATCATGCTTGAATACCCAACAAAAGTTTTGATGGCATTCGGTGAGGCCATTGAAGGCAAAAAGCAATTTACTGACTGGCTGCTCAACAATGGATTCCCTGAATTATCTGCGCTTTCTTATTCCATTCGTGGAAGCGAAGATGCTTTTAACTGGATGATGAATAATGGCTTTCCTCATCTGGGTGCTTTAGACCATGCTATTGACGAAAAGGAAAAGGCTTATGAATGGCTGGTAAAGCATGATTATAAGTTTCTTGTTGTTTTTGCTGATGCCTGCCGTAAAAAACCTGCAGCCATTTCCTGGCTGGTGAAAAATGACCTTCAGATATTTATTCGCCTGGCCAGGATTATTTATGAATTACGAAACGGTCAAACTTTTGATTATCACAAATTACACTTTTAAAAAAGCCGGCAATAATTTACCGGCTTTTTTTCCTTTAATGTTTACATTTATTGGTCAACCACTTTGTGTTCCTCTGCCTGGATCACTTCTTTAGTGTCATTGTTGTAAACATAGGAAACTATATAGCAATTATCTGCTACCCAGTTTTCATTCAGTGCTATAATGCATCCGGATTCATAAGTTTCATTTGGTGTAATTGATTGACCGTCATTAACCGGCTCACCCCATGTACCATTCACAACCAGCCTGAGTAAATGATTGTGTACATAATCTTCCCAATCGGGTGACGGACCTAATTCTTCGTTGTCATTTTTCTGTGGGGCAACAACATTATTTTCTATGATGTAAGTACAAAGGCTGAAAGTACCGGTAAGGTCTTCAAGAAAAGTTGTTTCCGTTGTGATTTCAAGATGCCTGTTTTGTGCATTATAATTGGGAGTGATTTCAATTTTGGCCTGAACAGGACATTGGACCAATTCGTTGATTGCCGGCTCCCATTCATCTTTAGAGAGGCTGAGCTTACCGGTATATTCTTTACGATTTACCATTCCGCTGGGATAGGATTGCACCCCGAAATAATCATTGTAGGCTGTTCCGCCTGTAGTTCTGAAATCTGCTGTATACAGGCCGGCTTGATCCGGTTTCGCAAAAAATCCTGCATGAATTGATACCAGAATTAATTGTTCACCGTAGATTACACCAAGATCCTGTGCTATTTGTGAACCTTCCGGGCAGTTGGGGCATTTATGGCCTGTGAATTCCTCGAGCAAAATCTTTCTGGTCTCATCACCGGGATCAGGAGTATCCTTATCCAGTTTTTTAAGGTAAGGTTTGTCTATTTTATCGCATGATAAAATGAAAAGTGAAAAAATGATCAATAATGGAAAAAATATTTTTAATGTCTTCATGATCTCAAATTTTTAAAAGCTGCTTGAAATTGTTAACGAAAAACCGGTTGAGGCCGGAACCTGACGGCAAATGCCTCCTACACATATCAAACCTTCCCTTTGCCTGCCGTATGACAATGCAATTCTTGTAGCATTTTGCACGTATGCAATGGCTCCTGAATAGTAATGCAATTGCATATCCTTGTCGGGATTTCCATAATTGTATTCATCAAAAATAGTGAAAAACCATTTTGGTGAAATCGAATATTCCAGTAAAGCCATTATCCAGTCGCCACGGTCTTCTTCGGTGAACATTTGCTGGTACTCCATCCGCAAGGCATGCTTACGATTGATCTTGTAAGTTACATCCGCTATCGCTATGTTTGCTTTAACATCAGGTTCACCGGTATGGCCTTCGATCACATCAATATTATACAGCAGGTTAATATAGCCTACTTTAAATTTCCATTTTTTGTTGATCTTTTTACTGATTTTTACTGAAAAATCCTCGTAATATTTCTCATCTCCGAATTTAAAGAGATTACTTTCATAGCCTAATGTTCCTGTGCTATCAATCGGGATGGTATCTGCAACTTTTTTCTTTGATAAGGAATTTATCTTCGAATACTTCAACTCAACTTTGGTTCCGTATTTCCCACCAAGGAAAGTTTTCTTGGGGATGGTAAAATATATCTTTCCATTCACCCCGATTTCCCCATTGGGTTGTGTCGCGTAAGGATAAATTGTTGCAAGACTGTACATGTATTGTGTTCCCAGCGGAGGAAGGAAGTTCAGGTCGGAGGCATTGGATTCATCATAAATCATTGATTTGAAACTGAAATTATCAATCCTTTTTCCGTTAAAGATCACACCTAAGCCCCTTGTTGAATACGACAATGATGAATATAAAGCCTCTCCGTCTTTATAAATAAAATTGTTCATGGAGGAGGGATCGTTTATCTTTCTTGCATATTCTGCATTAAGGCTGAATCCTCCATGCAATATATTAATCCTTCCGGCATATGCCGCAACATTCGAAGGAATTTTGTATTCGTAACGTGTAGTATCTCTCAGAATAGTTTTGGGTGTAACCTTTTGGTATTTACTTACAAAGCTACCACCAATTACGATTCGTGTTTTACTTCTTTCCCATTTTTTGACCAGGTCGTTAAGGTAAATCTCACCATCAAAACCTTTAATAATAGCACGGTTATTGTTTTCGAACCTCTTCCAGAAAAAACGTGTTGTACCTGCCAGTGCAGTAAGGTAAACCCCTTTAAAAGGCTGAAACTTTACCCTGGCGCCATTGATATTATTATCATATCCCAAAGCCCATTCACGGTAACTTCTTAATGTAAGCCCATTTCCGAATTGTTCGTAAAAATGGCCAATGGTGATATCGAACTTATCGGAATCATAGCGGGCAAACCAGTAAGGTATGCCTTGTCCTTCGTATCTATTATCAAAACCAGAGAGCGGAGGCAGATAAGCTTCATACCTGAGTCCCGCAGTAAAATCCCCATTGGTATAAACAATGTTTCCGTATGCATTCATGCCATAGTGATTTCCTGCAAGGGAAGAGTCCGTGATGCCCAGTTTGTCATCGTTTTGATAATACTGTGCATCAATAACAAAATCACCATGCACATTACCGCCACTCAGTGCATTCTGTGAAAGTAAGGAAACAGGTAATAATAAAAGAAGACAGGCAAACAAGTAATTTTTTATCATGATCAGAAGTTTAAATTATTCTTCATCAATTTCTTCACCGGCAACAATCTTTTTAATAATTTCATATTCATACTCTTCATCTCCCTCATGATAGGATTCATGAAACCAGACCACTTTGCCTTCCCCGTCAACAATACATGTAAAGGGTACAAAGGCACGGTTCATTGCATGCAGAAATTCATAATTGGGATCGCTTAACAATTCAAAATCCCAGTTATTGGCCCTTGCAAAAGGCAATACTTCGTCTTTACGCTTATTGTCAGTAGAAACAGCATAAAGCACAACCCCTGTTTCTTCCTGCCATTCATCATAAACCCCGGCAATGTTATTTAATTCCTTAATGCATGGCTTGCAAGCCAGGTTCCAGAAACTGATGATGATGGGTTTGCCATCATTCTTAATTTCACTTGTGTTAAAGGGTATCCCCTGCATTGTTCGGATATCGACTGATGGGATGGTTTTTTCATTCTGGGCAATCAGTGCCATACTCATCAAAAATCCAATAAATCCAATTATTAACTTTTTCATGTTCGATTTATTTATGTCAAAAATAGTATAACTTATTTAGATATGAAATATTTTACATACCTGCTTAGATTTTCTTTAATGATCTTTTGACAAAACCTTATTGTTTTAATGGTTGCATTAAACAATATATACTTCGAGCAATTGTGCCCTGTTCTTCGGTACAAGGCCTACATTCTTCAATACAGCGGGGAGAAGCACTACATCCCCCTTTATACAAGCTGTTTTTCCACCGGGGTACTCAATATCGAATTCACCTTCAGTACAAATAAAAACAACAAAGGAGTCAACTTTTTGGTAATTTTTATCAACAATGGTATTGAAGTCGAGGATATTGGTTGTGAAATAAGGGCTTTTCACCAGCTTACCGGTTTTGTTTTCCTGCTTTTCGTACTTGATCTTATATTCATTATACAGCTTAAAGTCAATGGCATCAAGGGCTTCCTCCGTATGTATCTTTCTGAAAGTACCATCAGGCTGTATCCTGTCCCAGTCGTAGATACGGTATGTCGTGTCTGATGTTTGCTGAATTTCGGTTAGTAATATTCCCGGGCCAAGGGCATGCACTCTTCCGGCAGGGATATAAAAAACATCACCTTTGTTAACTTTTTCAAAATTCAGGATATCTTTTAAGGTTTTGTTTTTGAGATGATGCAGGTATTTTGCCTGATCGCATTTTTCAGTGAATCCGCTGATCAGCTTTGCATCTTTATCGGCACCTAAGATGTACCACATTTCAGTTTTTCCGTTTCCGAGTTTTCGCTTTTGTGCGAGCCGGTCATCCGGGTGTACCTGAATAGAGAGCCAGTCTCTTGAATCAATGAATTTTATGAGGATGGGAAATTCGGTACCGTGTTTCTCAAATACTTCATCCCCGACAATTTCTTCCATGTAAACTTCAATGAGTTCATTCAATTCATTATCGGCAAGAAAGCCATTTTTCACAATACTTTGGTTTTCCTCTACTCCTGACAAAGCCCATACTTCCCCACAATTAGGCAAGGGTGAAAAATCCATACCAAGCTCATCCCTGACCTTCTGACCACCCCAGATTTTATCTTTAAAGATGGGGGAAAACTTTAAGGGGTATAGTTTGTTCATATCTTTTACTAATTTTGATAGCAACAAAGATAAAATAATCATGGGCAATTCTGAGCCTGCTTAACAAATCACCTTGAAATGAAAAACCTTTGTGTTTTCTGCGGATCGAGTATGGGAAAAGAAAAAGCATACAAAATAGCTACCCGTAAGCTGTCAAATATTCTGATTAAAAATAAATTTACCCTGATCTATGGCGGGGCCAATGTAGGTTTGATGAAGATACTGGCAGATACTATGCTCGAAAACAAGGGGGAGGTTATTGGTGTGATGCCGGGAAGTCTTGTTGCTAAGGAAGTTGCACACCTGAACCTTACAAAGATGCATATTGTTGAATCCATGCAGGAAAGAAAAGTGTTGATGGCAAAAATCAGTGATGCCTTCATTGCACTGCCGGGAGGTTTCGGCACCCTCGATGAGCTGGCGGAAATGCTTACTTATAATCAGCTAAGGATACACGATAAACCGCTGGGAATACTAAACATCAAAGGTTATTTTGATGATTTTATCAGTTTCCTCAATCATGGTGTTGATGAAAGATTTGTCAGGGAAGAACACAGAAACAATCTTATTATTGAAGAGGATGCTGAAATACTTATTGAAAGAATGAAAGAATACCAACCGGTTACCCTGGATAAATGGATTCAGGATATTAAACATGAAAGCGCAACCTGATTTCTTAAAGATTTTGATTAATTTTACGTAAAAAATATAATCATGGAAATTATAGATTACAAAGGCTTTGAAAAATGGCTTGATTTATATAAAAAAGCCTGGGAAGACAGAAACCCGGACTATGTTGACGATTTGTTTGCTCAAGGTATTGTTTACAGTGAATCACCTTATTCAACAAATTTTGAAGGTGTTGAGGGTGTGAAAAAATACTGGAAACAGGGCGCCCGGGATTCCCAGTTGAATATTCGGTTCAATTATGAAATTATAACGGTAAAGAGCAACATCGGCTATGCAAAATGGAAAGCCGAATTCGACAGAGTAGGTAGCAAAATCCATGTTGAATTGGATGGAATCCTGGAAATTACTTTTGATGAAGACCGAAAAGCCGCTGAATTCAATGAGTGGTGGCATCGAAAAGAGATAAAACCCAAAATAAAATGATATGGATGTAACCATCAAAGAAGATTTCATTAACAGATGGAAAAAATATTTTAAAAGTGCCGGACTTCCACTGGCACTTTTTTATTCTGATAACCTGAAAGGCAATACACCGGTTAAAAAGCCAAATGAATGGCGTTGCGTGATATGCGATTTCCGGAACGCAATAAATGGGAAAGACCTTTATTTTGGGAAAGATTCATTGGGTTGCAGTGGCGGAATGAGGTATTGCGGCTTTGCGGATCAGATCAGGCCGGGTATCGAATATTTCCTTTCCTATGGTATTAAAGGCGAAATGGAAGGCGAGAGATACCTGAAAACCCCGGAAATCGCCAGAAAGGCTATTGCGGATTTCCCATCCTTTAAGGCATCCGGTAAATATTTTGTTGTAAAAAGATGGGATAATATTGAGGAAGATGAAGACCCTTTGCTTGTTTTGTTTTTTGCATCGGCCAATGTGCTTTCGGGCTTGTTTACCCTTGCCAATTATGATGAAGCGGAGGCCGATTCGGTGATCTGTCCGTTTGGTTCGGGGTGTTCATCTATTGTGCAGCTTCCCTTAAAAGAATTGCAAAGCAAAAGGCAACGGGCTGTACTTGGCATGTTTGATGTTTCGGCCAGGCCATGTGTTCCTGAAGATGAACTTAGCTTCACGGTTCCTTTCCCAAAATTCAAAAACATGATCGAAAACATGGATGAAAGTTTTCTGATAACAGATAGCTGGAAAAAGGTATGGAGAAATCTTTAAAAAACTTCATTGACAGTTGGATTTAATATCAAAAAGATATGATGTTTATAACGTAATTTTTTTATTTGTTATTCCTTCGGGCGCCTTGGTGGTAAAAATAATAACCACGGAAAATAAGAACACAGAAACACTGAGAAAGGAATTGATATCAGAAAATAAGCGTTTCCTTAATATTCAAATCCTTAGCCACGTATTTGGCAACATTCTGGTTCAGCCAGTTGGGCTGGTGGGCATCCGAGCTTAAAACAAATTTAAAATCATGCGCAAATCGTCCGTATTCTTTTTGCCAGTCGTTACGCCACACATAGCGGTTGTTGATCTCCACATAACATTCTCCAGGCACTTTGCTGAGGTCAGTTTCCATGATCATCGGATGTGCTATAATAACAGGCTTATCAGTGGCTAATAATTTTTCAATGGCCTTATAGCTTCGTGAATTGTTGTAACAATGATAGATAAAGTACCCGGGTTCCAGGTTAAGGGCTTTGTCAACAGAGCGCTCCCCATCAATTTCAGTACCGATCTTTAATCCTAAAGAAACAAGCTCATGTTTGTATTTACCGAAATCCTTTTCGCTGATACATTCGATATGATCACTAATCCCGATAACTTTTGCATGCCGGACTTTTGAGATCAACTCCGGTGTTTGCTCCAGAACGATCGCCCTGTCGCCTTTTGAATAAATCGTATGTATATGCAAATCCTGATTGAGCATAATTGCAAATTTTTCGCTTGCAAGTTTACGATTCTGTTTTCAATTTCTTAACTTAGTGATATTAATTATTTCTTAAAAAAAGATTGCATGAAAGAAGCAAAATTTTACACAAAACTTGAAGAAAAGAAAGTCCAATGCCTGCTTTGCCCGCACCAATGTACTATTAATGAAGAGAAAAAAGGCGTTTGCAGGGTGAGAAGTAATAAAGATGGTATATTATATTCTGATAATTACGGCAAGGTTTGTTCACTTGGATTTGACCCCATTGAGAAAAAACCCCTTTATCATTTTCACCCGGGAAAAACTATTTTTTCTGTTGGAAGTGTGGGATGTAACCTGCATTGCAAGTTTTGCCAGAACTGGGAGATTTCCCAGACATCAATTGATGATTTTCCATACCTGAAAAACTATACACCGGAAGATATCATCCGCATAGCCAAAAAACGCCCGGATAATTTTGGAATTGCATATACTTATAATGAACCTACGGTATGGTATGAATTTATGTTTAATATTTCCTGGATCGCAAAAAAGGAAGGCCTTAAAAATGTCATTGTATCGAATGGCTTTATTGCCGAAAAGCCACTTACGAAATTGATGGGTGTGATAGACGCCTTCAGCATTGATCTGAAATCCTTTTCGGAAGACTTTTATAAGAAACTTACCTCATCAAGGCTGGAACCGGTGAAGGAAACACTTAAAAACATCCGAAAGTTTAACAAGCATCTCGAAATCACAAATCTTGTTATCACGGATGAGAATGATGATGAAAACCAATTCAGGGAAATGGTAAACTGGATTGCCGCTGAACTGGGCAGGGAAACCGTATTTCATATTTCGAGATATTATCCGACATACAGACTTTCCAATCCCCCAACCTCCCCCGAAACCATGGAGAATTTTTATCATATTGCCCGTGAAAAATTACCCTATTCTTACCTGGGCAATGTAATATCCAACATGGGGCAAAACACCTATTGCCATAATTGTGGTGAAGAGGTTGTAAAGAGATCGGGTTACCACACGCAAACTTCCCAATTGAATGAAGACGGCAGTTGCAAATCATGTGGAAATAAAATCATGGTTTCAGATTAATAGTCATTGATTTTCGATTACTTTTGTTTTATGCTAATCATTGGAATAACCGGAACTTTAGGAGCTGGCAAAGGTACTATTGTTGATTACCTGGTTCGCAACAAGGGATTTGTGTATTTTTCGGTAAGGCAGTTTATTGTTGAAGAGATCAAAAAACGCAAGCTTCCGGTTAACCGCGATTCCATGACAAGCGTTGCAAATGATCTGCGCAGTATGTATTCTCCTTCATATATAGTGGATGAATTGTACAAGCAGGCAGCGCAAACCGGAAAAAACTGCATCATTGAAAGCATACGTACACCCGGTGAAATATTATCACTCAATCAAAAAGGGAAGTTTTATCTTTTTGCCGTTGATGCCAAACCGGAGATACGATATCAACGAATCAGGCAGCGTAGCTCGGAAACCGATCATATTGATTATAATACCTTCCTGAAAAATGAAAAAAGGGAAATGCAATCGGACGACCCGAACAGGCAAAACCTGAAGAAATGCTCCGAAATGGCCGATTTTGTGCTGAACAATGACGGATCAATGCAAGAGCTTTATGAACAAACTGAAAACATCCTTCAAAAAATAAAAACCTGATTCTGATCATGAGCGAAAATAAACATACAAGGCCAAGCTGGGATGAGTATTTTATGGAACTGGCAAGTACGGTAGCCAAACGTGCAACCTGCGACCGTGGCCGGAGCGGTTGCGTGATTGTAAGAAACAAGCAGATACTGGTAACTGGCTATGTAGGCTCGCCGCGGGGACTTCCCCATTGCGATGATGTTGGGCATCTGTTAAAGAAAGTTACCCACGAAGACGGTAGTACAAGCACCCACTGCATGCGGACAGTCCATGCCGAACAAAATGCCATTTGCCAGGCAGCCCGTTTGGGAATTTCCCTTGAAGGCGGTACATGCTATTGCCGCATGACCCCCTGCCGTACCTGTGCCATGCTGCTGATCAATTGTGGAATTGAACGGGTTGTTTGTGAAAAGAAATACCACGCAGGCCGGGAATCCGAAGAGATGTTCAGGCAAGCCGGCGTTTCAATTGAATACTTTCAGGATGAAGTGCTACGGTATGATAAGCAGAAAGGGGATGATTATTTGTAATTATTTTTTGCAACGCCATTATCTTTTATTTACCTTTATGTCTTAATACAATTGTTCTAAATTACCAGGTTTAATTTTTGATTAACCTCGAATAGGCTTAAGCCAGGCAAATCATAACCAAACTACTCCGCGGTTTAAATGCCCATTTTATGAGAAATTGCTATTACTTTTATTTTCCTTGCTTACCTGCTTTTGTGCTTTTATATGAGCGATTGTAAAAGGGCCGTTTTGATTTGCAGAAAGTGAGCGTGCAATAAAAATAATCATCCTTATTCGGTAAAAACAATTTCCCCGTCAAATATCGTCATCTGAACTTTTGTTTTAAACAATTCTTCGGGTTTTATTTTAAAGATGTTTGTATCAAGTACAATAATGTCAGCTTTCTTACCAGCTTCAAGGGTACCGGTTATTTTCTCATTGAAATTTTGCATCGCACCGCCTATTGTGTATTTTTTCAGTGCTGTTACCAAATCCACCCTCTGCGCTGATTCATAGGCCTTCATCATATTATCGTCGGGGTTTTCGCGGGTTACTGCTGTTCCGATGGCGTCAAGCGGATTCATGCTGCTGGTTACATTTCCCCAGGGCCAGTCACTGCCAAAAGCTACCGGGGCACCGGCATTAATAAAGTTATTTAGCATGTACCGTCTGTCTGACCTGGGACCTGAAAGCAATGGAATGGTTTCCTTGAAATAATTATTATCCATATAGAACCATGCCGGCTGGAAGCTCGCAAAAATACCCATGTCAGCAAAACGTTTGATGTCTTTTTCATCAGCTAGTTCTATGTGTGCCTGTGTATGCCTGGCATCGCGTCTTCCGTTTTCTCTCATTGCTTTTTCAAAACCATTAAGCGCAGCTTTCACAGCACCGTCACCAATTGTATGAACATGTATCTGTATTCCCCTTTTATCAAGTTCTGTAACGGTTTTCTCAAAAAGCTTCAGGTCCCAGACTGGCTTACCAAGAAATCCTTTCCGGTCGGAATACGATTGCAGCAGAAAACCTGTATGTCCTTCAATTGCACCATCCATAAATGTTTTTGCCACCCTGACCTGATAGTTTTTTCCCGCGCCAAATTTTCTTAAAACTTCATCAACCTCATCAACCTGGTCAGGACCTTTTTTGGGATCCAGAACATAACTTTGTGTGATTCTTACTTTAACTCCGCCGGCATTATCAAGATCGCTTACTGCCTGAAAAGCTTTTATCTGACTGTGGTTAAGAACACCTGCATCGAACAATCCCGTGATGCCGTTTTCGGCGGCTTTTTGCTGATAATTTTTTACAGCCAACTTCCAATCCTCATCTGTTGGCTCAGGTAGTTTGTTAAGAACCAAATTGATAGCTGCTGATTCCCGCAGGCATCCTGAAGGTTCATTGGAATTTTTATAACGCTCAAGATGCCCGCCATTGGGATCGGATGTATTGCTGTTAACGCCGGCCATTTTTAAAGCCACACTGTTTACCCAGCAGGAATGATAATCTATAGAGAGAAAGGCAGCCGGCTTATCCGGAATAATCTTGTCCAGCACTTTTTTATCCGGCCCATCGGGCCCAAATGGTGCATGTGCCCAACCAAATCCCATAATATGTGAGTTTTTGGGATGGCTTTTGTAATATTCTGCAATGATTGATGTATAATCATTCAGTGTTTTTCCTGAAGATAGAAGGCAGTGATTCATTAATCTTCCTCCCATCAAACCATGTGCATGTGCATCGCAAAAGCCGGGCAATACTGTTTTGCCTTCCAGATCGTATATTTTTGTTTTATCATGAGCCAGGCTCATCGTATCTTTTTCATTACCAAGATGAATAATACTATCATCTTTTATAGCTAATGCCGTATATTCTTTATTGATATCCGTAGCTGTGAAGATATTGGCATTCTTCAGAATGATATCTGCTGAAATTCGATCCATAAATAAGCTTTTAATTAAACTGAGAAAATCTCTTCGAATGTGTCACGTTTCTTTATCACGTCAACCAGTCCGTTTTCATCCACCAGTATCCTGGCCGGGCGTGGAAAAGAATTGGTGTTGGCAGCAAAAAAACTGGGGTCGTAAGCACCCGTATTATAGCAACAAAGAATATCACCCCTTTCGGGTTTTCTTTGCAGAAAGACCTTATACTTTGAAATAATATCGCCAGAATAACAAAGGTCACCTGCTACAAAAGTCTCGAATGGTGAAGTATCATAACGGAAAGGCTCATTGAACACAGTCCAGGGATTTACCGGGGGCAGCAACATGGCTGTTGCAAAACTTGTTACACTGGCTTCAAGGGTTGTTAAGTGGTGTTTCCCGGCCACATTTCTTACATGGCTTACTTTTGCCAGCGTAATGCCCGAATCTTCAGCAATACTTCGGCCTGGTTCAATAACCAGTTCGGGATTACCCAGCGATTCCAGTCCTTCCTTTACACTCATTTGCTTCCGGTGAACTTTTATATTCCCCTGAAAGACTTTCTCCAGCATTTTATGCTTGGGGTAATCGGAATACATTTTCTCGCCAGACCATATATTCGGATCAATTTGTCCTTTTTCATCACGACCCAGTCCACCCAGTTCGTTGTTCCAAACAAAGGTATCTGCCTCATCACCTTCTATGCTGCTAATGTATCCTGTTCGCACCCTTTCTTTCAAATAATTCCATTCATTTTTCTTTACGTAATCAACCGGAAATCCTCCACCAATATTCATCAGTTTTACCTGTACGCCATCCTTTTGCAGCACGTGCCCCAGCTCGACCAAAGCACCAATTGCTTTGAGATAGGCTTCCGGTTCACTTACCTGTGAACCGATATGCGTATGAAAACCATGAAAATCAATATGCTCGAATTGTTTGATATTCCGGCATATTTCAGGAATATTGTCAATATTCTCCCCGAATTTTGACCACACGCCAGCAGTAAATACATTGGCGTCTGTAACATTCCCCATTTTAAAACCAGCAACCCTGATCGCAGCCCTGGCCTTTTTATTCAGGGCTTTTGCCCTGGCATTGATGATCTCCAGCTCTTCATAGCTATCCGCAATAAAAAACATATTTCTGCCAACAGCTTCGTCTATCAGGGTATCACTTTTGGCATTTCCATTTACATCAATATTAAAAGGATCAATGCCTCCTTTCAAAGCGGATTTCATTTCATTGATTGAGGCAACATCGGCTCCGATACCTAATTCAGCCATCATTTTAAAAATGGTAGGATGTGGGTTTACTTTTCCTGCAAAACGAATTTTTCCTTTAGGATATTCTTTTTTAAAGACTTCCTTGAAATTTTTCACATTTTGTGCCATGATAGGGGCATATACTATGTGCAGAGGCAAACCGAATTCATCTGACCATTCTTTCCAGGTTTTCCCCGAGATAAGGATATCATTTTTATTTGCCTGCATGAAGCCATGACTATCAAACATAGGTGTACCCCACTCAAAACCATATTTTTCATTTCTTACTGAGCTTGAATCGGATTTTAAAAAATTAACTTCTTTCATAAAATTATTATTTTTAGACTGATCTTAAAAAAATAAAAGTACGTAAAAATATTCAGACTAGAAAAATATATGCCTTATTTATTTATGATTATTCAGGTTAAATCAAATCTTTCTTACGATCTTTTGTTGGTTTATACTGAATCTTACAAAAAATGCAAAGCATTTTTCTGTTAGATGCAGTTATACCGAATAAACTGCCCATAGTATCTTTCGTTTTTCGCTTAAGTTTCCCGGTTTTTACAGATGCACCAAACCTATATAAGTTTTCCCAGAGGAACTATTTGATGAAAACAAATTATATGTGTCTAACTATCTGAATTTTGAAGATGTATATTTGTTTTTACAGTTCCCGGATTTAGTTATTCACTAAAAAAACAAGCCAGAAAAAATATTTAGCTTAACATGCTTATAATCATTCGATTAAAAGAGTTAAAAGCTTAATGAAAATTTAAGCGACTAAATCAAGACTATATTTTTTATTAATTTGCAATTTATGACACCCAGTTTAATTGACCAGATTTACGAAAAAGACCCTGAAAGTGGCAAATATATCATTCATGTGGCCTTAAATAACTACCAGGAAGTTTACAATGAATTGGATCCGGCTCCATTCAGGAGAAAAGATTTGAATTCTTTGTTGAGAAGCTTTCTGGAAAGTTGTTCGTCCGACATTCCCTTGAAATATGATATCCAGTTACGTTTCGAGTTTAAAAGTGAAAAAAAGGATGAAGAAAAGGAAGACAAAATTCGGGATGGCCTTAAAAACTTTTTTCTTTTTTTAATATACAATCAAAGAAAAGAGAGAAATAAGACCTTGCAAAGGGTGGTAATTTTTACCATTGTTTCCTTTGTTACACTGGCCATGGGATTCTTCTTGCGCTCATTTGATAACAAGGAATGGTTTTACGTTACAGTAACCGAAAGTTTTTATATTGGCGGTTGGGTGTTTTTTTGGGAGGCTTTGGCCATGCTTACTTTTAGAAACCGCGATAAAAGAATCAAACAAAAAGAATACAAACGTTTGATGAAAGCTGAAGTTTTGTTTCTCTATTAGGTGTTAGTTTTTTATTCTGACAGTATTTTCATTAATTCCAGATTCAGATAATAATGATGACCATGTATTGTTCTTTTTTCCAGGATTCCCATCTGAGACAATTTGTTTAAATACGATCTTGCAGTGTTTTCTGCATATAACTTTTTCTCAGTTAAATGTTTTACTCTTGTATATGGCTGAATGAAAATGGATTCTGTAAGAATTTCTGGTCTTCTGAATTCATTATTTCTAATCAGTTCACTTAATATGGCGTCTTTAACATCTATTATCTGGTTTATTTTCCTGTATGTAAGTTTGGAGGTAACTTCTATGGCTTTTAGCATATAAATGATCCATTCTTTCCATTGGCCTTTTTGGGATACATTTTGCAGTAATCTATAATATTCATTTTTGTGGTCAATGATGTATCTGCTCAAATACAATATTGGATATTCTAACAATCCCTTTTTTGTCAGGATGTGTATATTAAAAATTCTGCCAGCCCTGCCATTTCCATCTCTAAAAGGATGTATTGCTTCAAATTGAAAATGTCCGATAGCTAGTTTTATTAAGGGATCTATTCGAAAATCATCATCATTGTTTATAAATTCCAGTAAATTACTGAGTTTTTCTTCCAGTATATTTTTGCCTCGTGGAGGAGTGTATATTACCTGACCTGCATTTATACCACTACCTCCCTGCAATATTACTGTAGGTAAAAAAGGTGGCCTGATGCTATCTGTTGTTTGTTTTATTTCCTGATAGATACTTATAAGGTATTCAATATCGAAATGCTTTTTTGCCTTTAATAGATTATATCCTTTCCACAATGACTCACGATATCTTAAGACTTCCTTTTCCGGACCCTTTATTACATCAGTATTTTCCTCACTAAATGCCCGATAAAGTTCATCATCAGTAGTAAGAATATTCTCTATTGCACTTGAATCACGGGCTTCCTGAATGCTGATTGAATTTATTAGTATCGCCTGATCCGGAATTGCAATACTCCTTCCTTGTAATAGACCCAGTGCTGATTTTGCATCAACTAATCGTTCCAGAACATCAGTGTTATAATATAATTCACTGCTTACTGGTAATGGAGGAAGGTCATTCCAGGGAGTATTTCTATCAGGATTAATATTGTATGGTTTTTCAGACATTAATTTATTATCTTTTTAATATTTACTCAAAATATGGCCTTAAAGATAATAAAAATAATCAGTCAAACATTATTTTTATACATCCACAATACCTATGTAGGTGCCGTTCTCTTCGTATATCAGCTCAATGATTTCTTCCGCAACCTCAATCTCAACCTCATAATTGATGCTGCCATCGTCCAGTGATACCTTATCGGCCTCTAACAGCTCGAATCCGGGATAACGCTCTTCGAGATCTTTTTTGATGGCCTGTGGCAAATTTTCGGGGTTGATCTCGATTTCTTCTTCGGTATCCTCCGAAATCGTATTTCCTTCCTTGTCGTAAAGGATTTCTTTTTCAACGCCTTCCTCTTCAAAAAGGAAAAGGTAGTTCTCGCCTTCTTTTTCAACCGAGAATTTTTCATCCGGGTTTTCGTTCTTAAAAGCGTTCATTACCGCTTCGGGGATATCATCGGTTTTATCTTCTTCCTTTTTTTGCTCTGATGCACATGATGCAAGAAAAATTACAAGTGTCAATAGAATTAAGTTTCGCATGTTGATGTTGTTTGGTTAACAATACAAAGATAGGATCATTAGCCGAAAACTTCAAGTTAGGAGTCTTGATGGTTATAGAAGCGATAAAGTTAAACTACATATAAACTTGGCTTAATATCCTGTTCATAAACAGCCGGTACCTTCGTGTTGTGTTTTAAGATAATTAACCAATTAAAAATCAGTCCTATGAAAAAATCTTTACTTTTAGCTTTAGCCCTTATCATTTCGGGTTTAGTAACAAATGCACAAAACACGGAGCTGGCACTCAAGATCATCAAGAATGGCCAGCCCATCACCGACACGCTTGACAATGGACAGGTCGTAACACTTGACACCTCTTCGGATGATGCCGAGCAGGAAAATGATGAAATGGATGCTTTATATGATGACGACCTGGATGCCGGCTGGGAAGGCGAACCCGACGATCAGAACATCCTGACCACCGGATTGCGTTTCCAGAACGTTGGGATTCCGAAGGGTGCTACCATTGATTCGGCTTTTCTGATCCTTCATTCGCATGAAGGCAAAACTGCCGACGATGTGGCCAGGATCACCATTGTAGGTGAAGCTGCAGACAATGCTGCAACTTATGATCTGAACACCCTGATCACCGACCGCCTTGAAACCAGTGCGTTCATTATGTGGGAAGTAGCCGAGAAATGGGAAATTTGGGAACCATACAGCACTCCTGATCTGAAAGAGATCATCCAGGAGATCGTTGATCGCGGCGGATGGGAATACGGTAATTCAATGGCAATTATGTTGAAAGGTGAAAACCAGGGGCCCAGCACCGTTGAAAACGCCAGGGAATTCGAGTCTTTCGAAAATATCGCCGACCCGGAAGACGGAGGCGACGGGCAGAACCATCCTGAGCGTATCCCCATGCTGAAAGTATATTATAGTTTCCCCTCTACCGTATTTGAAGTTCCGATCCAGGTGCTTGGTGATCCCATCACCGACACTCTTGACAATGGACAGATCGTTACTTTCGACACTTCTTCCGATGATGCGGAGCAGGAAAATGACGAAATGGACGCCCTTTACGATGATGACGTTGATGCCGGATGGGAAGGCGAACCCGACGACCAGAACATACTGGTTGCCGGATTCCGATTCAGAAACATCGACATTCCCAAGGGAGTGAATATCGACAGCGCCTTTATCATCCTGCATTCACATGAAGGCAAAACTTCTGAAGATGTGGCCAGGATCACTATCGTGGGTGAAGCATCAGACGATGCAGCAACCTATGACCTGGAAAGCCTGATCACCGACCGTCCGCAAACCGTTGCTTCCATCATGTGGGAGGTGGCTGAAGACTGGGAGATTTGGGAACCTTACCGTACCCCCAATATCAGCACCATCATCCAGGAAGTAATTGACCGTGAAGTTTGGGCTACAGGAAACCCCATCGCCATTATGATGTTGGGTGAGAACCAGGGACCAAGCATCGTTGAAAATGCCAGGGAGTTCGAATCCTTCGAAAACATCGCCGACCCGGAAGACGGCGGCGACGGACAAAACCATCCCGAAAGAAGGCCTAAATTGGTGGTTTACTACTCAGGCTCTTCCTCCATCGGTGAAATGAATGATGGATACCGTTACCTGACAGTTTATCCCAACCCCGCTCAGGAAGAAGTACACATTTTACTTGAATCAGAAGAAACTGCTGAGATATCTGTTTACAACCAGGTTGGTAAATTGGTGATTGCCCGGCAAACCGAAAATACAGCGAAGGCAACCATCAGGCTGAACGAATTGCCGAAAGGTGTTTACCTGATCAAAGCCGTTCAGGAACAAACAGTTTATACCCAGAAGCTGATCGTAAGATAGCTTACAGCAATGTTGAAGGTAAAATAATATTCAGGTGTTTACCAAATCATGAAATCCTCCGGGCGTAATTGAAGTTGATTGCCCGGAGGTTTCTTAAATTTTTCAGGGGCAGCGGGGAGGAAGTACAAAAATCAAAATCCAATTTTCTTAATGATATGAAAGCAAGTGTAATTTTTAACAGGATGTTGTGGACAATCTTGTTTGCTTTGATTTGCAGTGTGGGCTATGCTCAAACACGACATTCCTTAACCGGCACAGTAACCGACAATCTCAACAAGGAACCCTTGCCGGGCGCTACAATCAGAATCTCAGGGAGTTCGGCAGGGACGACCACCGATCTTGACGGCAACTTCCGGCTTGATAACATCATGAATGATGAAGTCACACTGATTGTCACCTATATCGGTTACGAGGAAAAGTCAATCGATTATAGTTTTAATGAAGAGCACGATTATTATGTTAGTATCAGCTTGCAACCCACAACAGCTAACCTGGAAGAGGTGAATATCACCGACAAAGCCGACGGGCAGGTGAAAGCGATGATCGAACAGCAAAGGGCGGCAAATATCAAAAATGTGGTATCCTCTGAACAGATAGAACAATTTCCCGACATGAACGCTGCCGAGGTGATGCAGCGCATCCCCGGTGTTACACTGCAACGCGACCAGGGAGAAGGGCGTTATGTGCAGTTGCGTGGAACCCCACCCGAATTGACCAATTTTAACATCAACGGTGAGCAAATCCCCTCGCCCGAAGGTGGAGTTCGTTATGTGGGGATGGATGTGATCTCGGCCGACCAAATCGACTATATTGAGATCACCAAAGTGCTCACTCCCGATATGGATGCCGACGGAATTGGCGGTACTGTGAATATTATCACCAAAAAGGCCGAAAGCGAAGTACCTGAGATCAGGGCTACCCTGGCAGGCGGATACAACAACCTGAGAAAAACACCCAATTACCAGTTACAATATGCTTACGGGCAGCGCTTTGGAAATTTCGGAATGCACCTTAACGCCAGTTATTATGAAAACCACCAGGGTTCAGACAATATGGAGTTCAAATATGCCAAAGGGCCATTCTGGGGAAGCCAGCAACTGGGGAAAGACAATTATATGATCCAGTACAAGGAATTTCAGCTCCGGCATTATGATATTGTGCGCACACGCACCGGCCTGAGTGCTACACTGGATTACAAATTCAGTCCCACTTCGTTCATCTACCTCCGGGGAATGTACAATAATTTTACCGATGATGAAACCAGGTTCCGTAAGATTTATGACCTGGATGATGCGGTGAGTGAAAAATATTATCTCTATGGCGGAATCGAGCATGATGTTAAACAGAGAAAGAAAATACAGAATGTGAGTACCATCAACCTGGGTGGCGAGCATATGCTGGGAAATACCATTGTGGATTATGAAATTTCGTATGCCAAAGCCATTGAGGATGAGCCCAACAGGCTGGAAGCACGCTTCGAAAATCCCGGTCAGGCCATCTCTATCAAGTTTGATATGTCGGATCCCGACTGGCCCAGGCCCTATTTCCCCGATCCGAATAATTCACAAAATGCCTACGAATGGGACAATTACGATTTGGACCAGCTCCTGTATGAGGAAACAAAAATCGAAGATGAAAATGTAAGTGCCAAGCTCAATCTTACGGTACCTTATACCTTTGGCAAGTTAAGTGATGGGGAAATTAAATTTGGGGCAAAAGTAAGGTTTAAAGAAAAAACCCGTGATAATTCCGCAAAATCCTATACTG
>CAZTAW010000007.1:16854-33552 GCA_964611705.1 uncultured Bacteroidales bacterium | reverse complement strand
ATTTGTTATGTACGCGTCCTTACCAATAATTGTGTACTTTTGCTTTCTGGTAACATATACACTATAATTTGCTTTTGCTTTGTAATTTTTCAAACAGCTTTAGCGCAGAATACTTTGACAGCAAATTTGGGACATACACAAAAAGTAACAAGTGTAGCTTTTAGTCCAGATGGACAATACATTGTTTCCGCAAGTGGGTGGATAAGTTCAACACGAAGTGTAATAAAACTATGGAATATAAACAGGCAATTAATAAGAACCATGCAAGGGCATTTAGCACCAGTAAATAGTGTTTCTTTTAGCCCAAATGGTAAATATATTATTTCTGGCAGTACTGATGGAACAGTTAAAATATGGGAAACTCAAACAGGGAAAAATTTAAAAACAATTGTACATGGAACATGTGTTGTATCTGTAGCTTTTAGTCCAGCTTGCAAAAACGACCCTGTCGGTGGTAAATACATTATTTCATCTGGTCAGTATTGGAAAGCAAATGATACAATAAAACTGTGGGATACTAAAACAGGAAAAGAAATTAGAACATTTCAATGTCGCGAAAATATAAATGAAATCGCATTTAGTCCTAATGGCAACTACATTGTCGCTGCACTTGGAGACTATGACTATAAAAGCCAGAAATTAAGGAGGTTACGATTATGGGAAACCAGTACAGGAAAAGAAGTTAAAACATTTACTGGACATACAGGTTCTGTAACCAGCGTTGATTTTAGTGCTGATGGTAAATATATTGTATCGGGTAGCGATGATGAAACATTGAAATTATGGGAGTTTCAAACAGGAAAGGAAGTTAGAACCTTTCAAGGACATGAGAGTAATGTAACAAGTGTTACATTTAGTCCGAACAATAAATATATTATTTCTGGTAGTTGGGATCATAAGATAAAACTTTGGGAAACCAGTACAGGAAAAGAGCTAAGAACATTTACTAAATATAGGCATACAAGTCATTCTGGTTTTGTAACTAGCATTGATTTTAGCCCTGATGGAAAATATTTTGTTTCGGGTAGCGAAGATGAAACATTGAAATTGTGGCATATTGAATATATAGACCCAGATGAAATTTATAAAAATAAAGATGTTGAAACATTTGAAAATAATGTGAGCAAAATACATTTTGTAACATTCAGTAATAGTGGGAAGTACATTGCTTCATGTGGTTATTCTAATTATAGCTTATGGAATTGTCAAACAGGTAGAGTAAGAAAATTTTTTAATCATGAACTAGATAATAAAATTGTTTTCAGTCCGGATGATAAATATATAATCTCATTTGAGTGGCGTGATATAGAATTATTTGATTTCTTAACTGGCACAAAAATTAGATCTTTTAAAGGGCACACTGATATTATAAGAAGTATATCATTTAGCCCTGATGGTAAATACATTGTTTCTCGTAGTGATGATGGAAAAATTAAAATATGGGAAACTTTGACTGGAAGAAATTTAAAAACAATCCAATATGGGAGAGAAGATGCAGATGTAGATTGTGTTGCTTTTAGTCCGGCTT
The DNA here is from genome assembly GCA_964611705.1 of uncultured Bacteroidales bacterium. GTDB lineage: Bacteria > Bacteroidota > Bacteroidia > Bacteroidales > JAIOZK01 > JAIOZK01. Next base: position 32,024 of record CAZTAW010000007.1, on the reverse strand, counting down.
GCCAAAATGACCATAACGGTGGTAAATATATTATTTCAGCTGCCAGTACTTCAAAACCTTATGCTTATACAATAAAACTGTGGGATACTAAAACAGGAAAAGAAATAAAAACATTTTCAGAGAGCAGTTTAGTTACTAGTGTTGCGTTTAGCCCAGATAGTAAATTTATAATTTCTGGTGGTTATCATATGAAAATAAAATTGTGGGATATACAAAGTGGTAATTTGGTTAGAACCTTTCAAGGACATAAAGATATAATAAGAAGTGTCGCATTTAGTCCAGACGGTAAATATATAATTTCTGGTTGTGGGGGTGAGGATAATACAATAAAGCTTTGGGAAACTACTACAGGAAAAGAAGTTAAAACATTTGTCGGACATTCAGGTCCTATTAATAGCCTTGATTTCAGCCCTGATGGTAAACGAATAATTTCAGGTAGTTCAGATGGTTCTGTGAAAATCTGGAATCCCGAAAATGGTAAATTGCAACTCTCGCTTTATAGCACAGAGGATAAAGAGAATTATTCCAAAAAATTAGCAAATGACTATGTTATTTATACGCCTGATGGTAGATATGACGGTAGCCCTGAAGGGCTTAAGCTGTTGCATTATGTTAATGGTATGGAAATAATTCCATTAGAAAGTTTATTTGAACAGTATTACACCCCAGATTTATTAGCACATGTATTTCAAGGAGAAGAATTTGCGGTACCTGAAATATTAATTGATGACATTAAAATGCCACCAATAATTAACATTACATTTCCTAAAAACAACACAACCTTAAGCAATAATCAAGTTGATGTGACAGTAAAGGCTACCGATCAAGGAGGTGGTATTGATGAAATACGAGTTTATTTGAATGGTAAGATGATCCAAACAACTCAGAGGGGATTTAAAACTATCGAAAAACAGCATGATATTCAAACAAAGAGTTTTAAAATTTCTCTCGTAAGTGGGGAGAACAGAATAAAAGCAACATCTTTTAGCAACCAAAGAACTGAGAGTAACCCAGACGAAATCACTATATTTTATAAAGGACAACAAAGAACAAGCAATTTACATGTTTTAATTATTGGTATTGATAAATATAAAAATGTGAAATATAATTTAAATTATGCAATTGCCGATGCAACTGCTTTTAAAACTGAAATTGAAAAAGGCAGCCAAAATATTTTTAATAGCATTAACACTGTTTTTATTGATAACAATAATGCCACAAGAGAAGCAGTTTTACAAGCATTTAATAATCTGAAAGCAAAAGTCAAGCAAGAAGATGTTTTTATTTTCTACTTTGCTGGGCATGCTGTTATGAGTGAGGAAGATAAACCTCAGTTTTATATTATACCACACGATGTTACACAATTATATGGCAATAATCAATTATTACGGAACAAAGCTATTTCAGCAAATGAGTTGCAAACTTTTTCAACTGAATTAAAAGCCCAAAAGCAATTGTTTGTATTTGATGCTTGTCAATCAGGGGGAATGACAGAAATGCTTGCGGTAAGAGGTGCAGCAGAAGAAAAAGCTATTGCACAATTAGCTAGAAGCACAGGAACTTATTGGCTTACAGCAAGTAATTCAACGCAATTTGCAACTGAATACGCGGAACTAGGGCATGGTTTATTCACATATTCTATTTTATTAGGGCTCCAAGGTTATGCAGATGGCGGCTCTAAAGATAGAAAAATAACTGTAACCGAATTAAGTACATTCTTAAATGATAAAGTTCCTGAATTATCAAAAAAGTATGTAGGAACAGCACAATATCCGAGTTTATATGGCTATGGAATGGATTTTCCAATTGTGATAGTCAATTAGATAGATAGTGAAATCAATATAAGTTGAATCTTAAGCAGACATCCTCTTCTAATCTCCGTCACCTAATTTTATTGGTAAAAAACTAAAAAGTTTTTGCGGTTACCTGTTCTGGTTAGTTGCTTTCCAGAAGATAATTAACATCAAATCCTTCTGCTAATTTTCTGATAAGGAGTTCTGCTGTAATTTTGGTACTCTTAAGTACAGGCTTCTTTAGCATAAAATAGTGATAATTCTTTTACCAATTAAATGAAAACTGTCAAGACTGTAGTTAAGAATCAAAGAGTTATCTTTTGTTTCCAAAAACCTTCTGTAGAAATAATCCTTATCATATATATTCCGGATTTCAGATGTAAGTTCTTTATCAGAAATTCGCTTTCGACAAACGGTTCGGCTTGTTCATAAACCATGCAACCTTTGATGTCAAATATTGAAATCAGGGCATTCCTGATGGGTTTTTTACAAGAGATATTTATTCCGGATTCATTTGAATAGATATCAATATTATTAAGACTATTAAAAGAAGTCTCCCCCTTTCCCTGAATATTGCCATCCCATCCGGCCAGCCTTGCCCAGAGATACCAGCAGGCGATCCCTTTTTTCACGCAATTCAAGCTGACTGAGTGTGCGCATGAACTGCAATGGGAGGATAAATCGGTGAGTAAATGTCCCGGGTTATTATCCATCCAGTTATAGGCCCAATTGGCTGTTCCCCCTCCCGGAAGCTGGTAATTGCAGGCATCATCTGCAAAATATTCCTGGTAATTTGTATCCGCATCCGGGCTGTATTTTTCTATGTCCGCAAAATCAAACAATATCTTATTATTTTGCTCACAATAATTCCTGATCTGCTGATTGGCCTGATATAAGCTTCCATCAGGCCCCAGGCCTTCGAGATGGCCTGTCATATAAACGAATTGTACATCAGGGTAATCACTCTCGAGCTGGCTCATCGGATCCAGATAATGTGTTGTCAGGTCAACATTATTTACTTGTCCGCACCACGACCAGATAATAACATTACAATCGGGATAGGCATCAAGATATGTTCGGGTTTCGGCATCCCAGCCGGTGTATCCGCAATCCAGTTTGAGGTATCCTGAACCATACCCTGCTCCTTCAAAAAGATGCAATTCTCCGCTCCCTCCATCATGGCTCCAGTCATAAGTTCCTTCTGTGTAATATGATTCCAGTGCATCCATTCCGGAGGTTAACTGACTTCCATGTGATGTATGTCCATAACCGATAAATAGCTTTGCTTTGGCACTGTCTATCCATTTCTCAGGAATATCCAACAGGTTTGCACATTGATGATCAATTGGGATGTGCTGTTGCGAAAAACAGCCTATACCCGTCAAAAGAAGAAGAATAGTCGTAACTTTTTTCATGGGTTTGTATGTTTTAATAAAGTCGTTAAATTACGGAAAATCCGGAAATCTGCAAAATTAAAATCAATACACTTTTTCTTACTTTTACATAAGATAAGCTATCAAAAGATGATAAGTAAAAATCACATAAAGCACATTCGCAGCCTGCAGCAAAAAAAGTTTCGCAATATCCACCATGAATTTATTGCTGAGGGCCCTAAAATTGTTAATGAAATGATCCGTTCCGGCTACCGGATAAAGTCCGTATATGCAACAAACCGGTTTTTGGACGAAAACAATGATTTACTGAGAAATACTAATTTTCCATTAGAAACCATTAACGATAAAGAACTTGAACGGATAAGCGCTTTGAGCACTCCCAATCTGGTGCTTGCTGTTGCAGAAATACCCGATATTCAGTTTGATTCAAAAAAAACTAATGAACTTGTTCTTACCCTTGATAATCTTCAGGATCCAGGTAATTTGGGTACAATTATCCGTTCAGCAGATTGGTTTGGGATTCAAACAATTGTTTGTTCGGAAGATACGGTTGATCTTTATAATCCGAAAGTCATTCAGGCAACAATGGGTTCTTTTATAAGAACAAAAGTTCACTATTTAAACCTTGAAAAATTTCTGGAAGAAATACCTGATGAAGTCCCTGTATTTGGTACGGTAATGAATGGAGAAAGCATTTACAAGGCAAAGTTAAATGATGCAGGTATTGTGCTTATTGGCAATGAGTCGCATGGTATATCCAATCATTTGATGAGGTTTATTGGTAAAAAGATCAGCATTCCGCGGCAAAATGTTTCGCTTGCCGAGTCGTTGAATGCTTCTGTAGCTGCTTCGCTGGTGATAGCTGAGTTTAGAAGGAGATTTAAGGTTTAGAGATATTTAAGGGTATAAGGGTATAAGGGTATAAGAGTTTCTATATTAATTTGTCCGAAGGACTACTTGGGAGAAGATTTGAAGATGAGTCAATTTGAAAATTTGAAAATGAGTCAATTTGAAAATTAAAACCGCTACGCATGAAATTCACCAATACCGATTATCGTGGCAATAAGACATAAGCTTTTGAAAGTAGATTTCAATAACCAACGTGTTTTTGATTTTGGTGTTTTTGTAGTGTAGAAAACGAACAACATGTTGGTTAGTTTTGTAGTCTAAGTGCCTAAATCAATTGAATGATTTGCGATAATTATACGGATGAATTACTACTGAATTTCCATTGAATTACAATGGGATGACTTATTAGAACAAAATTCCGAATAAATTGTTGTAATTTTGAATTTCAAAGTGAAGGAGGACGCATGATTTGGAAATTATTGATCATATCAGCAATACTTATTGGAGTCGCCCTGATCGGCATTGCAATTAAGATGTTTGTAAAAAAAGACGGAGTGTTCAAGAAGCAATGCGGAAGCACCAACCCTAAAACCGGCGAACGGATCGGATGTTCCTGCGGTGGAGAAGAAGGGAAATGTGAGAATAAACCTGTTGAAACACACATTCAATAAACAAAAAATAATACTTAAAGATTAACAAAGTTGAAACCGAAAATATTTGATATTTCCAATAATGAATACCCAATATTCAAGTTTGGGGAGTGGTAAAACTTAAAACCAAATGATTCCTTGTTATGCTATTGGGTGTTTAATGTTATTAGTCATTATGATCCTTGTATTCAGCTTTTTTCCAAAACATATTCATACAATCCTTCGCTGGCATCTTCCAGCAGGTCAAGCACAATTTCAAATCCCTCGGAACCGCCAAAATAGGGGTCAGGAACATGATCGAAATTGAAGCGGGAGGTATAATCGGCCATTTTAACGATCTTCTGCTCATCCGCTAAAGTACGGGCTTTATCTTTTAAGTCATAGTAGTTCTGGTCATCCATAGCCACGATTAAATCAAAATTGTCGAAATCTTCGGATGGTTCAAAAGGTCGTGAAATGCTTGTAAGATTATAACCGCGTTTTTTGGCATGTTCTTGCATTCTTTGGTCTGCAGATTCACCTTCGTGGTAATCGGATGTACCGGCTGAATCTATTTCAAAGATTTCTTCCACGCCTTTCTTTTTGATATATGCATTAAAAACAGCTTCAGCGCTGGGTGAGCGGCAAATATTTCCCAGGCAAACAAACAAAATTTTCTTTTTTACTTCTTTCATTATTTTATTGTGTCTTCTATTCGTAGATCAATTTATTCATTCCGGGTGTATACCAGATCCTTAATTCACCATCTTCACCGGCGTAAATAAAGTATCCCTCCAGTTCATCATGTTCACTGATATACTTTTTGGCTTTTTCCAGTCCCATGACAAGAAATGCCGTTGCATACGCGTCAGCAATGGCGCATTTATCAGCCATTACGGATGTACTAAGTAAAGAATGTCTTGCAGGATAACCTGTTTCAGGATCAATGGTGTGTGAATATTTCACACCGTCTTCCACATAAAATTTTCTGTAATTACCGGATGTAGCCAGGGCTTTGTTTTTCAAAAAAACAACAGCCTTGAGTTGACGTTCAGCGGATGGATCTTCCACCGGTTTCTCAATGCCCACTTTCCATTGTTCGTGATGGGGCTTTGTACTACTGGCATATACCTCGCCGCCAATATCAACAAGGAACCTGTCAATTCCTTTTGATCTTAAAAAATCGGCTACCAAATCAACTGAATAACCTTGCGCAATGGCGTTGAAATCGAGTTGTATTCTTGGGTCTTCTTTAATAACTTTTCCATCTTTAATTTTTATTTTTTCATAACCTGTAAATTTTAGAATACTGTCAACTTTCTGCTGGTCCATTTTTATCTTTTCCCTGAAGCTGAATCCCCAGGCGCTGATAAGGGGTCCGGCTGTAAAGTCAAAAGCACCGTCTGTTTTTTCCGAAACCTCCATAGAAAGATCAAAAAGTTCAATAAAAATATCATTCAATACGGATGAAGTATCGTTTCGGTTTACTTTAGAGATTACAGAGTTTTCAACCCAGAGGGAAGCAATCTGATCAAATTCCGTTAATAGCGAGTCTATTTCTTTCCGAAAATTCTTGTTTTCCTCATCGAAGTAGGTAATGGCATAATAGGTTCCCTGTGCGTTGCCTGTTAATACGATTTTCTGATGATTCCGGCAGGACGGAAAAATGAATAACAGGAACACAGGTAAAAAAGCAAACAGTTTTTTCATTGATGTTTTTTTTCGTTCGAAAAATACAAACATTTTTACATGTATGTCCGGTTAAAATTAAAAAAAGGCCAAAACATTCTTGCTCTGGCCTTTTAAATTTATAAGTACTATTTTAATTTTACCCTCCGAAATCATCAAAAGCGATCATTTCGTCAGGTACACCGTAATCATCAAGCATTTTCAAAACGGCCTGGTTCATCATGGGCGGGCCGCAGAAATAATATTCAATTTCTTCGGGTTCGGGATGTTCTTTCAGGTAATTATCAATGATTACCTGGTGTATAAATCCTGTATAGCCATCCCAGTTATCTTCGGGAAGGGGCTCGGATAAGGCCACATGAAACCCGAAGTTTGGGAATTGTTTCTCAATTTCTTTAAAATCTTCAAGGTAAAATAATTCTTTTTTAGAGCGACCACCATACCAGTAAGTAATTTTCCTGTCTGTTGTTTTTAAGGTATGAAAAAGATGGAAAAGGTGAGAGCGCATAGGAGCCATTCCGGCGCCACCGCCAATGTACATCATTTCATTTTTGGTATGTTTGATAAAGAATTCGCCATAAGGCCCGGAAATTTTGACTTTGTCTCCCGGTTTGCGTGAGAAGATATAGGAAGAACAAATACCAGGATTTACTTTCATAAATTGGTTTTTTTTCCTGTCCCATGGGGGAGTGGCAATACGTATATTGAGTTTGATTATATTTCCTTCTGCGGGATGATTGGCCATGGAATATGCCCTGAAAATCGGCTCCGGATTTTTCATTTTCAAATCCCACATTTTAAAATTATCCCAGTCTTCATGGTATTCCTTCTCTACCTCAATGTCTTTCCCGTAATCTACCTCACATTTGGGCACGTCAATCTGTATATATCCTCCCGGCTGAAAATCAAGTGACTCACCTTCCGGCAGTCTGACAACAAATTCTTTGATAAAAGTAGCAACATTGCGATTGGAAACCACTTCGCATTCCCATTTCTTGATACCGAATATTTCTTTGGGAACACCGATCTTCATATCCTGCCGAACTTTTACCTGGCAACCCAGTCGCCAGTTGTTTTGTTGTTCCTTGCGTGTGAAATATCCTTTTTCTGTAGGGAGAATGGAACCACCACCCTCAAAAACCTGGCATTTGCACATTGCGCAGGTACCTCCGCCACCACAAGCAGATGGGAGATAGATTTCTTCATTGGATAAGGTTGAGAGCAAAGTAGATCCCGGGTCTACTTCAAGATCTTTTTCATCATTGATATTGATATTTACCTTGCCCTGGGGTGTAAGTTTACGGCGAGCATACAATAAACCTGCAACAAGCAGCATAATGATCACAAGGAACACAATGATGCTGGCTAATATTAGGATTCCGGTGCTAACTTTTAAAATCATTTTTCAAGGCTTCTTTTTTCAGTTTATAATTCAATACCGAGGAAGCTCATAAAAGCAATCCCCATTAGTCCGGTTATAATAAAAGTAATTCCAAGCCCTCTTAAAGGTGCCGGAATATTCGAATATCTTATTTTTTCCCTTATCGCTGCAATACCCACGATGGCCAAAAACCAGCCTACTCCGGAGCCAAGCCCGAAAGAAACGGCTTGTGCGATGTTGGGATATTCCCTTTCCTGCATAAATAGCGAACCACCGAGTATGGCGCAGTTAACCGCTATGAGTGGTAAAAATATTCCCAGGGAATTATACAGGGCAGGTGAAAACTTTTCAATGATCATCTCAACCAGTTGAACCATAGAAGCGATTACGGCAATGAACATGATATAGGATAAAAAGCTCAGGTTCACATCGACAAATTCACTACCAAGCCATTCAAGTGCACCGGGAGCTAACAAATATTGATTGATCAGATAATTGATAGGAACAGTTATACCCAATACAAAAATAACGGCTGTTCCCAGACCTACCGAAGTTTTTACAGTCTTTGACACGGCCAGGTATGAACACATACCCAGGAAATAGGCAAAAACCATATTGTCAACAAAAATTGACTTTACGAATATATTAAAAACTTCCTGCATGTTGTTTTATGTTTGTTTAATATTTCTTCTTATTCATTTATTTTGGTTACTTATTTCTTGATCCTGGATGCTAATTCTCCTCAATCAACTCCCTATTCCTGGTTCTTTGTATCCATATAATGATTCCCACCAGGATCAATGCCATAGGTGGAAGAATAAAGAATCCATTGTTTTTATATCCGAATTCATAAAATCCTTCCGGGATTACCTGGTATCCCCATAATGTTCCTGAACCAAAAAGTTCCCTGAAAAAGCCAACCACGATCAAAATCCAGCCATATCCCATTGCATTGCCAACTCCATCCAGAAAGGCCGGCCAGGGTTTGTTGCTCATGGCAAAAGCCTCAAGTCGTCCCATGATAATGCAGTTGGTTATGATCAATCCCACGAAAACAGATAATTGCTTACTCACATCAAAGACAAAAGCTTTGAGAAATTGATCTACTAAAATTACAAGGGAAGCAATAATAACCAATTGAACAATGATCCTGATTCTCGGTGGCACGCCTTTTCGCAATAAAGAGATCACAACATTGGCTACTGAAAGCACGAAAACAACCGACAATGTCATAACAACAGAGGGTTCCAGTTTCGCAGTAATAGCCAAGGCTGAACATATTCCCAAAACCTGAACCGTGATCGGATTATCCTTATTCAGAGGATTTGTTAAAAGTTTTCGGTTTTTTATAGAAAACAAAGGTTCTTTTTCTTTCTTTCCTGCACTCATTATCTAACATATTTTTTTACAAATGGAACATATAGTTTCAAACAATCATTCAGCATATCGGAAACACCATTGCTGGTGATGGTTCCTCCTGATATTGCATCAACACCGTGTATTCTGATCTTTTCCGGTAATCTGCCTATTCCTCCTTTTACCACTTTGATAGACTCAAAATGACCCAAGTTATTAAATATCTTTTTTCCGTAAAATTGCTCCTGAAAAGCCATTGTATTGATCTCAGCACCCAGCCCCGGAGTCTCACTTTTATGATCGAAATAAACACCAATCACTTCATTAAAATCATCGCTTAAGGCGATATCACCCCAAACAGGCCCCCACAAACCTTTGCCGTAAAGCGGTACGATATAAACACTGTCATCGTCAATTAGTGCAATATATAATGGTAGCTGGAAAGGTTTTCCCTGGGATTGATTGTAAAGCTCTTCTTTCATTTTTAATTCGAAAGGCCGGATTTCGCCTTTTATCATTTCGCCTTCCTTATACTCGCTCACAATTTCCCCGTCATTATTAATAGCCACTTCGGAAATGATATATTCCTTATATTTTTGGATTGCATTCTCAGGTGATGCATCAATATTAGCCGATGCCAGAATTCCCTGCATCTTATCTATTTTGATATTCCTTTCCTGAAACGGTTGCAAAAGCATTGCTGCCGCAGATAGAATGGCAGCCACAAGAATCACCATTATTGTTGCATATCTGAATATATAGGCGTTACTATACATAATATCTTTTGTTTATGCAGATTTAACTTCTTTGTTTATCCTTTTTAAACGGCGCTTAATATTTCCTCCAACCACATAATGATCAATAAGCGGTGCGAAAACATTCATCAGCAGGATAGCCAGCATCATGCCTTCGGGGTAAGCCGGGTTGAAAACTCTGATCAGAATGGCAAGCAATCCGATCAGAAAACCGTAAATATATTTACCCCGGTTTGTTTGCGCCGCCGTTACCGGGTCGGTAGCCATATAAACTGCGCCGAAAGCAAATCCTCCCATTACGAGATGCTCATAAAAAGGGATTTGCATATATGCATTCAATGCCCAGGCATTGAATATTAATCCCATTGCTACACCACCGGCAATTACGGACAGGAGTACCCGCCAGCTTCCCACACCTGTTAATAGAATAACCATTGCTCCAAGTAAGATTGCTATGGTGGAAGTTTCGCCGATAGAACCGGGTATGGTACCGATAAACATATCCATAACACTTGGCATAGCTGAAATATTGTCAACCAGGGCATCACCCAGCGGGGTTGCCTGTGAAACACCATCCGGCATATTTGCTACCCAGACTTTATCTCCTGACATATCCTGCGGGTATGCAAAAAACAAGAATGCTCTTGCCGTGAGTGCCGGATTAAGGATGTTCATACCTGTACCTCCAAAAACCTCCTTTCCGATAACAACTGCAAATGCAGTGGCAACTGCAACCATCCATAATGGAACATCTGGTGGCATTACCAATGGGATCAACATAGCGGAAACCAGGAAGCCCTCGTTTACTTCATGCCCACGTGACTGGGCAAAACCAAACTCAATGGCCAAACCGGTAACGTATGAAACTACGATTATTGGGAGAACTTTTAAAAATCCAAACCAGAACATCGGCCAGAAAGCAAGTTCCTGTCCTGTTATTTTGAAATGCTGAAACCCTACATTCCATATTCCAAATAGCAAAGGAGGCATCATAGCAAGCAGGACAATAATCATTGTGCGCTTCATATCCATGGCATCACGGATATGGCTGCCCTTTTTGGTTACCGTATTCGGAACAAATAAAAATGTTTCAAATGCCTCAAATGTAGAATGTAATTTTTCAAACTTACCCCCCTTTTCAAAGTTGGGTTTGATCTTGTCTACAAATTTTCTTAATCCTTTCATTCAATGAAAATATTGTTGATGATTACATCATTTCTTTTCTCATCAGGTTTAATCCGGTTCTTACAATTTCCTGGATATTGGTTTTTGAGGTATCAATAAATTCGCAAAGGGCAAAATCTTCTTCATCAACTTCATAAATTCCAAGAAACTCCATTTGGTCAATATCCTCGATCAAAATGGCTTTGATCAGTTGCATCGGATAAATATCCAGGGGAAAAACCCTTTCAAACTGCCCGGTTAAAACATAAGCTCTTTTACCACCATGCAGGTTGGTGTCGAGCTTGTATGCATTCTTTGGTAAAGCTTTTGAAAGAAAAGCATTATAAAAGCTGTATTTTTTTAAGCCGGGAGTTGCCCATCCGAATAATTCATAATGATCTCCTTCAGGAATAACGGTAACCTGGTAATCATAAAATCCTACATAACCGTTCTTCTCAATTTTTTCCCCCGTCAGTACGTTACCGCTTATAAAACGTTTTTTCACATCTGTAGTGTTGCCTTCCACCATTTTTTCGATGCAGGCACCAAGATGGGTTCTCATATAGCTTTTTTTCTTTACTTCGGAACCTGTTAGGGCAATCAGCCTGGATACATTAAACCTGCCTTCCTGGAAAAGCTTACCGATTGATATAACTTCCTGTGGTTTTAAATACCACACGATATCTCCCTTGTTGATTGGGTCAATTTTTTGAATATGAACACTTACATTCCCAGTTGGATGTGGTCCTTCAAAATAATTGATCTCCACATTTTTAGAGTTTGTAAATACTTTTGATTGTCCATTGATTGCCGGAATATTCAAATAGACTTTCCCGCTTGTAAGCTTTTTGAGCACGTCAAGGCCTTTTTGAAATTCTTTACCCTGACCGTGTACGATCAGGTCGTAGTCCGGTGCCAGGGGTGAAGTATCAAAACCATTCACAAAGATGGCTTTGGGTTCATCTTCAGGATCGGCAATTACTGAATAAGGCCTTTGCCTGATCATAGGCCACGAACCGCTCTTTAACAGCTTTTCAATTACTTCTTCCCTGCTCATGCTGTTTAGGTCCGAAACCCCAAAATCCTCATATTCAATATTTTTGTCAGCTTCAATTCTGATCTCCATAAGGAGGCGTTTGGGACCTCTTTTAACCTCCGCAATCGTTCCGCTTACAGGAGCCGAATAAATGATATTGTCTCTATACTTGTCGTAAAATACAGGTGATCCGGCTTTTACCTTATCACCTTCCTTTACCATCATTTTCGGAAACACCCCAATAAAATCGGTGGGTTTCAGGGCATAATTGTTAGCATGAAAATCTGTGATTATTTTTTCGGACTCACCAAGAATTTTTATATCCAGACCCTTTTTAATCTTAAACTTCTTTGGCATAATGACTCTTTGTCGGTTATAAAGTATGCAATTTTACAAAAAAATATTTATTCCCGTCACGTTTATGCATAAAAAGAAACGGATTTGCTCTTTCCAGTTAGCAATACAATCATGGTAAAAAACGTTTGCCGGTTTTTACGCGTCAGCAAAATTAATATTTTAGTTCATGTAAATACCATCATTTGTTGTTTGCGTTGAATTACTTTTTTTAAACATGCGCCCAAATAATCTTTATTTTGTTGTTTCATTCTGAATGATAAATCATAACTTTACCTGAAAAAATGCAGAAGTCTATTCTTTTACTTTTCCTGGTTTTGCTGGTTAATCCAATTGTGAAAAGTCAGCAAAGCAATAAGCAAAAACAGCAGGATGATTATTATGCAGAAAATTTTGCCCGCAACACTGATCATATTTATAAAGATTATATAAAAACACTTCAATTGCACAAAAGAGGTGATGAGCAATCTTACCCCGTTATCCGGCTGAATTCGGATGAAAAACTGCTTTTATCATTTGATGATCTTCAGGCTGATAACAAAGATTTTATCTATACCCTTATACACTGTGATGCCTATTGGAACAAATCCGAAATACAACCCTACGAGTATCTGGAAGGTTATCAAACAGATTTTATAGAAAACTATGAAACTTCACTTGGGACAGACCTTCCATATACCCATTATAAACTCACTTTTCCGACCGAATACCTGAATGTTTCGAAATCGGGAAATTACATAATAAAGGTTTATACTGAAGACAAAGGGGAAGAAAATATAATGCTCACAGCAAGATTCATGGTTGTTGATCCGAAAGTAAAACTTACTGCAAAAGTTAAAAAGAAATTTACAGAAGAGGATCAACCCGGGTATAACCAGGCTGTTGATTTTACAATTCATGCTAACAATTTTAATATTATTGATCCGTCTATCAACTTAAAAATTGTCCTGATGCAGAACCGACGGTGGGATAATACAATACCCGACCTGAAACCTACCTCCAACAGAGGAACCATTATAGAATACTTACATCTTGAAGGCAATGATTTTATCAGCGGAAATGAATGCCGGCATTTCGATATCAAAGACCTGAGAAATCGAAGCGAATTTGTTAAATCTATCGAAAGCACGCCACAAGGTTACCATATTATATTACATCCTGATAAAAACAAAAAATTTAAACAATATGTCACGAAAAAAGATTTGAATGGCAGGTACCTGATCAGAAGCCGGCTTGACAGGATTCCTGAAACGGAAAGCGAATATGTAGACGTTCATTTTTTTCTTCCCTATAATTATCCACTTGGGATTGGTGATATATATATCATCGGGCAATTAACCAACTGGCAGCTCACTCCCAAAGGCAAAATGAATTATAATTTTTCCAGGAAAGGATATGAAAAAACAATGTTGCTAAAGCAGGGCTATTATGACTATTTATATGCATTTCGCGACAGCAAATCCATGCATGGAGATGTAACAATTATTGAGGGCAATCATTTCGAAACCGAAAACGAGTACGCCATATTTGTATATTACAGACAACCGGGAACTCACTATGATCAGTTAATAAGTTTTAAAACATTATCGTCAATAAAGCAATAAATACCAGTATTTTTATCTAACCAATGTGAATTAAGCAGGTCATTAGGTTCCCATTTTTGGAAAAATCTTGTTGTTTGGAAAAATGAACAAGTTTGTTAGTTCATATTTTGGTCTGTAAAACAGCAACTTAAGGTAAATGGTATTAAGTTTGATAAATAGATATAAACTAATTTCACGTATTATGAAAACAAAAGTTCGTACACTGATATTTTTTGTTGTTATTATCGTTTTTGCGATATCCTGCAAAAATAATGATGACAATAATAATGAAAATTCTGACGGATATACAAAAATGGAAGAATTGGTGGTAAGTGAAAATTTTAACTGGAGCACGACACAGGATGTGGAAATTCGAATTAATACAAAAGACAATGCCGGAGATCCCATTCCTAATGTTCTAATAGAGGTTTATACGGCCCACCCTGATGAAGGAGGCTTGTTAATGATAAAAGGAATGAGTGATCAGAACGGTTATTTTCATACGGCCAGGCCTGTTTCTTCCGACTATGAACATCTAGTGTTTGCCACAAAACATATCGGCTTGTTGGATTTTGTAAAAGTACCTATTGAAAACAACATGGCTGAATATACATTTGGTGGCGTACCTGTTAAAAACAAATCCATGAAATGGATTGAACCGAAAAGCACAAACAGCATCATTAAGTTTCTTGGAACCTATAACAATCAGGGTGTACCTGATTATTTGGTTGTACCGGATGATTTACTGGATGCACAGTTTACAACTGACATTACCAATACACTTCCTGAAGGACAGAATGTTTCCGTTGCTCACCCGGAATACCTGCAGGAAACTTATCAGCACGATCTGGAACTTGAATGCCAGTCAACCGTTTGGGTTACATTTGTTCACGAAGCAGCATCCTATAAGAATGTGCTGGGTTTCTATACTTACGAGCTTGGAAATCCGCCAACTTCAACAGCAGACATTGACTCCATTACTGTTATTTTCCCGAATACATCTTATGCGGGAAGCGGAGGCGGACTTAATACGGGAAACAAAGTAAACATCGGTACATTCCCTGACAATACAGGGATTGGCTGGGTTTTAATAGCAGATGGCTTTGAGAACGGACAGGTTACCGATGGAAGAAACTATTACTATAGCGAAAGGGATTTCAACCCGGAATCCGATCCGGATTTAAGAC
>CAZTAW010000007.1:0-16844 GCA_964611705.1 uncultured Bacteroidales bacterium | reverse complement strand
ACAACACAGTGTTTTCCTGCTTGATCCTGCCCGCGATTTGGTGATATTAGGATTTGAGGACATTCAAAGAGATAATCAGGGAAATGATATCTCAAACTGCGACCATGATTTTAATGATTGTATGTATTATGTTACAACGGATCCTCTGCCATGTGCCATATTGGATATGCCGGTAATTGACTACACCCAGACCGATAGCGACAGCGATGGTGTACCGGATGTATTTGATGACTATCCGGCTAACAGCGAGTTTGCATTTAATAATTACTATCCCTGTGGAATTGCTCACGGAACGCTTGCATTTGAAGATCTCTGGCCGGGAAAAGGTGATTATGATTTTAATGACCTGGTTACCAATTATAGTTTTAACCAGATTACAAACGGTAACAACAAAATTGCAAAGGTTACTGCCGAATTTATCGTCAGGGCCCATGGTGCTTCCTTTCACAACGGATTCGGATTTCAGTTTGATATCGCACCCAACCAGGTATCAAGTATTACCGGACAGGATATACAGGAAGGTTACATTACACTTAATACAAACAACACCGAGGCAGATCAGACGAAAGCAACCATCATTGTTTTTGATGACACCTATAATATTCTCCCGCACCCGGGAGGTGGAGGCATAGGTGTAAATACCCAGGAAACAGCAACCTATGTTGATCCGGTTACCATAAATATTGATATTGAGCTAAACGGAACATTTACCTCAGCAGAACTGGGTATTCCTCCTTTCAATCCTTTCATCATTTGCGACGGACAAAGAGGATATGAGGTGCACCTACCGGATAATGCTCCGACAGATCTGCATAATGAAGCCTTATTCGGAACATTGCATGACAACAGCATCCCGGCTACCGGCAGATATTACAAAACAGATCGTAATTTGCCCTGGGCAATTGACATCTGGGCGGAATTTGAGTATCCGATAGAAAAAGTTGAAGTTACTGCCGCCCATCTGAAATTTGCGGATTGGGCAGAAAGTGACGGTACGCTTTATACTGATTGGTACGAAGACAACACGGGATACAGGAATGATAATAATATTTTTCATCCACCACAATAAAAACATAAATTCAATGGTCATACAATGAACTAATGAAGCATATAAAACGTTAATATATTTGAGAGTACCCGGTGACTAAAATCTCTTGATTTGGAAAAAACAAATTCCGAAAACTGACAATTAATCTGAATTCAACGTTGTAAACTAAACAGGGTACTCTCTTTTTATTCATACCTGAGAGACTCAATAGGATCAAGGTTGGCTGCTTTTCTGGCAGGGATAAATCCGGACACCATAGCCACAACGAAACATAAAAACACACCGAGTAATATCCAAATCCAGGGAATAACAAAAGGTCCTTCCGAATAAATTGCAATAATATTTCCGGCAAGTATTCCAAGCAAAATACCAATAATGCCACCAAGCTGGGCGATAACCAATGCCTCAACAAGAAACTGGTTTCTAACAATTTTACGTGTAGCTCCCAGCGCTTTTCGGATACCAATTTCGTGTGTTCTTTCAGTAACTGATACCAGCATAATATTCATCAGACCAATAGCAGCTCCCACAAGGGTGATCAATCCAATCAAAGTTGCAGCAAGGGTGACATAACGCAATGAATTGATGAGCATGCTTGCAATGGAGTCACTTTTTGTGATCTCAAAAGAACTTTCCTGCCCGGGCCGGTCTTTTCTGATAATCCTGAATATTCCCGTAGCTTCTCCAATTGCCGGCTCCAGGTCTTGTTCCTTATAAACCATTACATTGAGCGTAAAAGAGCGGTCGGGCCAGGGAAAATACTGCCGGATATTGGTGATGGGAACATAACAACGCCGGTCGCCACTGAAGCCCATGCTTGACCCTTTTTCTTTCAAAACACCGATTACCTTGTACTTACCAGGGCCAATAGAAATGATCTTATCAACAGGATTTTCGTTTTCATCAAAAAGAGTATTTGCTATCTCACTACCGATTACAACAACATGAGACCCGTAATGGATTTCGTTGGGTATAAAATTACGGCCCCGTTCAATTTCCGATCCCGCTGTTGCGAGATAATTTTCATCCACACCTAACAAGCCTACATTGGGATTGGTTTTTTCTGATTTGTATTTTGCTGTTGCAACGCCGGTTCCCCAGCAGTAAACGGATGCCAAAGCCGGAAAATCAAATCGCTTTTTAAACTCCAGCGCTTCCTGGTATGTAATCCGGCTGTGTATTCTTGACTCGTTTTTTTGACCTCCGATATGCACGCGCAGGTTCCTGTTTTTGATGTTGAAAGTATTGGAGCCCATCATGGCAAAATTCTCCCTCAGTGTGAGTTTAATCGAATCAATGGCAGTAAGTATCCCAACCAGCGACATGATGCCAAAAGCTATGATCAGTGCGGTAAGAATGGTTCGTAAAAGATGACTTTTGATTGACTCAAGCGATATTTTGATATTTTCAATGAGAAGGATTTTCATTCCGGTCAGTTTTAAGTTTTATTACCGAAAGCAAGATCACCGGCATCACCCAATCCCGGTACCAGGATGGCCTGGGCTGTAATTTCATCATCAATTGCGGCAGTCCAGATGCTTAGCTCTTTTTTTGAAAAATTCCGGCGGATGTTTTCAATGCCTTCTTCACTGCATAATACGGATACCACATGCGTATGAGTGGGTTGACCGTAGGAATAAACTTCCTTAAGGGCTTTAACCATAGATTCTCCGGTTGCCATCATCGCATCCGAAATGATCAGTGTTTTGTTGTTGATATCGGGGCAGGAAACATATTCAACCTGAATTGTAAAGTCCTCGTCTTTTGCGGATTCACGGTAAGTAGATACAAAACCGTTTTGTGCATGATCGAAAATATTCAATAGCCCTTGCTGTATGGGTAAGCCGGCCCTTAAAATTGTAACCAGAACGGGATAATCCTTAATTACCGGAACCATGGCTGAACCTAATTCGGTATTAACTTCTTTTTGCTCGTAAACCAGCTTTTTGCTGATCTCGTATCCGAAAATTTCTCCAACCCTCTTCAGGTTTTTCCTGAAACGCAGCCGGTCTTTCTGAATATTTACATCCCTTAATTCAGCGATGTACTGGTCAAGCACTGTGTTTCTATTTCCTATTATCTCAATCATCTATGATAACAAAAGTATAAAAAAACCCAAGGGAAATAAATAACTGATAATCTATTTATTTCTTTTCATTAATCTGATCAGTTGGAAAGGCCAGTTAACATAAAAGGGTAAGCGGTTAATGATTAATTTTGGATATGTGGTTTGCTTGGATCCAAAGCTTTTATAAAACCTTGCCAGATTGGGATCGTTTGAACCGTCAAAATCAAAAGTAAGATGAGAAGTTGCATTCTTCCTGATGAATTCATTGATCAAACAATGCATAGCACTCAAATGTCGTCCTTCCTTGTTCAAACCTGAGAAGATAAATGTAACCCGCCGGTTTCCTTTAATAAAAAAGGCGCCTGCACAAAGCTCGTTTCTTTGTGTATATGCCCCATACACCTCTGCACGGTTACCATAAATGCATGTATAGATCAACCTCCTTAAACGCATGTATTCACGGTCTCCCAAATGCCTGATGTCTTTTCCGCGATTGTTTCTGAAAAGTTCAACAATTTTTTCAGGCTTCACATTATTGGCAATGGTAACTCCTTCTTTTTCTGCTTTTTTAATGTTTCTTTTGGTGTTTTTAGAAAATGCCTTGTACAGGCTTTCATATGGTTTTATCAGGTCGAGTTCATGATTGATTTGCGGTACAACCCGGAAATCAGTATCCTCAACTCTGTTGTATGAGTTCAGTAATATCTCAATCCATTTGAATTTGTGTGGAATAGCTTTTAAAAAACCGGCAACGACTTCCTGGGTAAGAATATTCCTTGAAAAAATTCCAAGTTGCTGGGTAAAGAAAGGTTGATAAAGATAACGAATACCCAGTTTTTTTCCCTGTGTAAGCGGAAAAACGCGTTCATAATCATTTTCAACCAGACCCTCCCAGTGTTCTGCGACAATATCCAGAAACCAGGAAAATCCGTAAATATTACCATTGAATGATCTACGGATGCAATCATCCCATTTTTCCTTCTCAATTTCTTCGTATGTAAGATATCTGATCATTCCGGTTTCGTTTCCGAGCCTGCTAAGTTAATTATTTCCTGATAAGTATGAATACGGTCGCGATAATTGGATAAAGCATAATTATGCCAGATACCGATCAAATGGCCATTAAGCAGTTTTACATCATTGACGACGGGTTGCAGGAGATGGATGATTTCCTCATGACCTATTTTCAGATAATCTAAAAACATGGTGTCCATAAAAACAAAAGGGTAAATTTTTAAACCGGTTTCCGTTTCGTCTTTCAGATCGTAAAAGTAAAAAGGAGAGCATATTCCGGCACGAAAACCGATCTGACGGATAACCCATTGAATAATCTTCCCGGATCCCCGATTTGATCAAACTTCTGTATGTTTCAGGGAAGTTCAGTTTTAAAAAATGCTGCCTGCTTTTATTTACTTTCTTTCCGATGATGTCTTCAAGACGTTGTTTTTCTATTTCAATCTTCTTCGTGTTTTGATCCGAAAAATAGGAGGGATGAATACCCAACTCCGCATGCTCTGAAATTTCTTTCAGCAATTTTCGCAATTTTTTATTCCTGTAAGATGCATTTTTGTCATACCTGCTTAAATCGCCGAGGTTGACAAAGTACAACGGTTTGAGCTCATGTTCTTCATGCAGTTTATATTGCATTTCAAAGTTGAGAAAGGGGTCGTTTGTAAAACCAAGTAAAGTACTTGTGCGATTCAGGATTTCAGCAAATCTCAGTTTCAACAGTAATTTACCATACCCGCCTAATGTTCTGAGAAATCCTTTTGCAAGATGGGCAAAGGCCATATCAATATCATAAGTGGGTGTAAAAAGGTAGGAATTTTGCCTGAATTCAATATCGGGGTATTTCTGAGCGATTTTTTCAATAATGATCTTTGCCAGAATATTCACCATGGGTTTATGGTGAAATCCACATTCATAAGCAAGACTGTTTTCTGTTTTTCTTCTGCCATGCTGGTCAGAATCAGGATCGGGAAGGTATTCCTCATAAGATGTTACAAGGTAAAAGATCATGGCAAAGGGATCGAATGGCAAAAGTGAGCGCTTATCATCTTGCATAAAAAATACAGGTAACTCATTCCATTTCCCAATAAGGATGTTTTGCTCCTCTATTTTATTTTGAAGTAAAAGGTCATTCCTTTTAAAAAACAATTCATTAGCCAAAGGTTTTGCTGCATAGCTGAACATAATCTGATCAGGTTGTGCATTTTTACGCTTTGTAACCAACTTATAAGGTGTTTTGTAGAGATTGTCGAATATTAGCCTGAAGGTATATTCAATACGTGGTGTGACCTTGTCCGTGTAAATCTTAAGCATTTCTGATTTTATCCGTTGTGGTTTTAAATAATTTTAACTTATAAAGATAAGGTTTTAAAGAGGTTTTTAGAAATAATGCCGGGCTAAATCTGCGTATTTTCCGGGCCTTGTTGTTAAAAACTTCCTTTTCAATGATTTCGGCAGCATGATCGAGTGTAAGTAATTGAAAGCTAATGCCATTATAAACATATTCTTCAATAATGCCGGCTTCCCGGATTTTCTTCTGCAGGTATGTGAAGTCGGAAATCCAGCCTGGTTTTTTTGCATAAATGCTGTATTCTCTTTGGGAGGATTTGCTCTCTTTGTCCACATAATTAATCAATATTTTTTTTCTGAAACGATAACTTACTTTTGCTTTTTCCTCATAATAGTGAACATAAGTTAAAGAATCTGCAACCCGGGTAGAAATACAAAGCATTTTTGTTTTGTGAGGAGCGAATAAGGAAAACGGCGAATCTATCCCAAAGGAACTTTTGTTTTTTAATGAAAGATATTTATCCTTGTTTTTGCCCCATACCATGAATGAATGCAGGGGATGTTGTGTTCTTTCAAAACCATGATTATTCATTACCGCCAGGGCCAAAACACCGGTTATGGGCCTGGTATTTTTAATATCAAAAACATCCCCGCTTTTCAGGTGATAATTATAAGAGGGAATAAGAAGGGTTCCTTTCTCAGTCAGGTGTTCTTTAATACTGTTTATAAATGCATTGATATCAAACCCGAGTTCATGTTTGCGGGCTGCAAGCGCCAAACGTGTGATATCCGAAGCTATGATCAACTCGTCACCGGCATGAATATCAAAACATTTTATCAGTTCTTTATATCTGATGTACTGATGAATTCTTTTCATAACTACCGCAAAAACTTGCGCATTTGTATCCATTCATTCTCAAAACCGGAATTGAAATAAAACGCTTTGGCAACATCATTTTCATAGTTAACATACAATTCCATTTGCCTGATTTCTTTGGCAACAAACCATTCTTCAAGCAATTTCAAAAGTTTTTCTCCAATACCCTTACCCCTGTAATTCTTTTTAATAAATTGATGTGCAAGGAAACCGGTTTTTTCCCTGCCTAAAAAATCAGGCAAAAACCTGATTTGCCCGTTAATAAAGCCTGCAACTTCTTCACCGGAAACAGCAACGATTATAACTCCCAGTTTATTGAGTGTGTTTTTTACGGACTTAATCCATTTTTTTTCTCCTCCCGGGATCAATGTATTTTTTTGTCCTTTTTTATCAATATAGTCATACAATTCCCGGAACATATCCTCAAGCTGAGAAAGTAACTTATCGTCAGTATCAGTAATTATTTTGTAATGAATATTACACATTGGCTGCTTTTTTTACAATTTCCACCAGGCCTTTGTATTTGGTAAATTTATCATTTTCAACTTCGTTTTCGAAATCTATCTCAATACCGAAATGTTTTTCCAGGTTCGTTACCATATCTACAAAAGCCATTGAATCGAGCAGTCCGCTCTGCACAAAATCAAAGTCCTTTCTGATTTCATGGGCAGAAATACCAAGAAGATCAAGGCGCTTGCTAAGATATTCGGTGATATACTGCTTAATTTTTTTTTCCTTCATAAGTAATGTTGCATCATTTTTTTTCGATCAACTTTGCCATTTACATTAAAAAAGAATTTTTCCACAAATATTATTTTTTCCGGTTGCATATAAGCCGGTAATTGTTTTTTACATATTTCCAGTATTTCGGATTGTTCAATACTTTTTACTTCCTGTTGAATAAAGATAATGATTCTTCCTGTTCCGCTATTATCAGGATCATGATATACGGTAGCAAGATTTTGCAAGCCGGTTGTATTTCGGATCAGGTTGTCAATTTCAAGCAGGTTTACTCGGTACCCGCTTATTTTGACTTCCTGATCGGTTCGGCCTTTGAAATTCAAAATTTCGTTCTCATCTACTTCTACCAAATCTCCGGTCTTATACCATCTTTTATTGGTCTTTTCTATAAACGCCTTATTATAGCTTTCTTTATTATCAAAATATGAATGAATGACCTGATTTCCGGAAAGGCATAGTTCACCGTTTTTTGCTTTTTCTTTATTTTTCTCATCAATGAGTATCCACGAATTTCCGGGAAATATTTTTCCGAGTGAAACAATTCCGTTGCAGGATTGGCATTCCAGTCCCCTTTTCCATTCAAAGCTGCTGATGGCGATGGTAGCTTCAGTTGGCCCGTAAAAATTTATTATTCTTGAATGACTTGCTGCGTTATGCCATGCGAGCACCGAGGTTTCATACAAGGCTTCCCCGCAAAAAAAACTGATTCTTAGCGAGGGCAGTGAACCTGTTTTTAAAAGTCTTAGTTTCTTAAGCATGTTTACCATTGAGGGTACCGAAAACCAAACTGTTATCTGGTAATCCCTGATATATTTAGCCCATGCAAAATTCGATTCACTTTGAGGAATGCATAAAGTGGCGCCGCTCAGCCAGCAAACAAAAAGATCATGGATGCTTAAGTCAAAAGTCAGGTCGAAGGTTTGGGAGAATTTATCGTTTGTATAAAAGTTAAATTGCCCGAAGATATTATTCAGATATGCACAAACATTTGAATTTTTTATTGAAACTCCCTTGGGCTCTCCTGTACTTCCGGATGTAAATAAAAGATATGCAGGAGATTCTGTATTTGTGGTTATTTCACGAAGCGGTAAGTCAGAATATTCAGAACTGAAATGTAATTTGTTTTTTTTCAGTTTTAATTCTTCTTTGATACCAGGATTTTTCTCAAAAAAAATGAATTGATAATTACCCTCAAGAATCTCCGGTAAATTTATTAGATAATCAATACATTCATTTCCAACAATGATTGACCGGATTCCGGTACGTTCGATCATTTTTTTGGTGCGTGCAAGCGGAAATTCAGGATTGAGCGGGACAAAAGCTTTGGATGCGTACAAACATCCGAGGATGCCTGAATAAGCAGTAAAGCTTCTGTGGGCAAGAATTCCCGCATAAGCGACTTCATCTTGACTTTGTAAAACAGATGCAAATTGTTTGGCTTGCTTTTGCAGATCGCGGTATTTTATTTCCCTTTCACCGATTTCGAGGGCAATGTTATCAGGGTATTTCTCAGCAATCCTGTCAAAGGATTCAATCAAAATCTCATGTTGCTCCGTATTACTTTGAACTAGCATTTATTTTGATCTCCTTTATTAATGAATCTGCAAAATATTTTGTTGCCCAGTTGGGAAATGCAAAAGGTTCGTATTTTCCCCAAATGGGCACCGAACCCGGCATTGCGCCTTTTGTATTTTCCGTTTCTTTGAACTTTCGCTGTTGAATGCTTAGCAGGATATCATTGATCCTGCTGGCACATTTTTTATATCTTTTATCTTTTGAAATAATGAACAAATCAAACCAAACTCCTGCCATTTGCGCCCATCCGGTTGTCATCATGTGTTCTGAGCCCTGCCAGTTTTTATCATATCTGCCGTTAAGATACTCACTTTTTATAAAAATATTGAGAAGTACATCGGCAGGTTTTTTAGCAGCATCAATGTATTTTTCTTCATTTAGTGTCAGGCCGCTGTTGAGCAGGCCATCAGTGGTATAGGCAATGGTATGCAGAATGGGCGTGTTGTTTCTTTTGATGGTATTGTCGCAATCCTCAAACCAGCCATTTGGCTTTTGCTTTTTTTGAATGATCCATTCCAGGTTTTTAACAGCAGCGATTTTATATTTCTCATCGTTCGTAAGTTTCCAGACTTCCAATAAAGGCACATCAACATAACTGTCATAAACCCGTGGCTGGTTCATCAGGGCAAATTCCTTCCAGTATCCTTCTTTATGTTGAGTTTTGCAAAGCCAATTTGCGGCTTCAACAGCCGAATCCAGGTATTTTTCATCCTGCTTTTCATTAAAAATCGCTATCATTCCCCGGATGATCTGTGCAGTATTAAAAACGATCTCTGCTTTGTTTTCGGCTATCTTTCCTCCCTGCCAGCCTCCGCTTTCCTTTTGAATTTTAAGCAACCAATTTGCAGCATCTGTTGCTTTTTGCAAAATATTTTCCTTCCCTGAGATATGAAGATAATTGATTAAAGTTGGAATGATATAGCCTGTTGTTTCAGGGTAAGAACTTGACCAGCCTTCTGTAATATGAAAACAGCCCATTCCGTCATCATTCATTTTTTGCTGGGAAACCAATAACCAATTGATGGCTTCATTCAAAGCAATTCTTTTTTCTTTAAATGACAAACTATCTGTATTTTTTGTATAGGATGGATTACTATAATGCCTGAGGTCATGCAAAATAAAACTTCTTTCGGGTTGCAGCATCCCTTTCGAAAAATATTTCATATACAATTTCAGGCTTTTCAGCATAAGACGGTTTTGGTCTTTAATTTTCAGGCAAAGATAAAGCGAATAAACGAATATGAAAGCAAACGATAAATCAGGCAAAATGATCTTAAGTTTACGTGCAAAAGTTTAGTATTTTTGATTCACCAAAACGCAGATAATTTTTATGGAAAACTTTATTGTTTCAGCAAGGAAATACAGACCGTCAACTTTTGATACCGTTATAGGACAGAAGTCAATAACCAACACCCTTAAAAATGCCATCCGGAATAACCAGTTAGCCCAGGCATTTTTGTTTTGCGGCCCGCGTGGGATCGGGAAAACAACCTGTGCCCGTATTCTTGCCAAAACCATCAACTGCGAAAATATTACGGAAAATATTGAGCCTTGTAACAAATGCGAATCATGCCTTTCATTCAATAAATCCGCTTCTTTTAACATCCATGAGCTGGATGCTGCTTCCAACAATTCAGTTGATGATATCCGAAATCTTGTAGACCAGGTCAGGATACCACCGCAGGTTGGCAAATACAAAGTGTACATCATAGATGAAGTTCATATGCTTTCACAATCGGCATTCAATGCATTTCTGAAAACATTGGAAGAACCGCCTGCCTATGCGAAGTTTATTCTTGCTACTACGGAAAAACATAAAATTCTCCCTACGATCCTCTCACGCTGTCAGATTTTTGATTTTAAAAGGATCAGCATAGAAGATATTGCAACACATCTGCAATGGGTCGCCGAAAATGAAAAGGTGACTTTTGAGCCCGAGGCCTTGCACGTTATTGCACAAAAAGCCGATGGCGCCCTGCGGGATGCCCTTTCGATATTTGATCAGATCGTGAGCTTTGCCGGTAATAAACTTACCTACCAGGATGTGATCGAAAACCTCAACGTACTTGATTATGACTACTATTTCAAAATAATTGATCATTTTCTTGATAATAATATTTCAAACGCTCTCCTGCTCATCAATGAAATCATTGAAAACGGTTTTGACGGCCAACACTTCATCATCGGATTTGGGGAACACCTGAGAAATTTGCTGGTTTGCAAGGATGAGGCTACATTACAGTTATTAGAAGT
This sequence comes from uncultured Bacteroidales bacterium, assembly GCA_964611705.1. GTDB lineage: Bacteria > Bacteroidota > Bacteroidia > Bacteroidales > JAIOZK01 > JAIOZK01. Next base: position 5,984 of record CAZTAW010000007.1, on the reverse strand, counting down.
CGGTAATGAATTCAGGGAAAAATATAAAGCACAATCCCAAAAAACAGATGCATCTTTTCTTTTAAAGGCTCTTGATATTAATAATCGCTGCGACATAAACTACAAAAGTAGCAACAACAAACGATTACACCTGGAGCTTGCCATCATTCAGATGTGTAATTTAACAGGCAAAGAAAATACCTGGGCTCAAAAAAAAAGTAGTTACCAAAGCCATCAAAAAAAACCGGAACAAGTAAGAGAACCTGAAAAATTAGTTACTAAGCCTGTTCAGAAAACGATTAAGGAAGAGCCTGTTAAGTATGAAAAGAAAATATTAAAGCAATCTTTGACTCCTCCCGGAACCATTTCCATAAAAAAAGAAGCAGATGGTTCAAAAGCCAGACAGGAACAAAAAGCTGAAGAAGAACAAAATACATTTAAACCTGCTTCTGATTTCAAGCCTGGACAATTGCAAAAAGTATGGCAGGAATATGCTGATAGAATTTCTGACAAGATGCCCACTTTTGCCAGTGCTATGCTCAAATACCAGCCTGAGCTATCGGAAGATTTCAGGATTATCTTTAAAACAGATAATAAGATCATCGCCAATGATAATGTTAATCTGACAGAACTCTTAGGGTATTTGAAAAAGGAGCTCAATAATTATGAAATTGAACTGAATACCCAGATAACAGCTAAGGAGGAAAATAATAAAGCTTACACGGATCAGGAAAAATTTGAACAAATGGCAAATAAAAATCCCAACCTTCGTAAACTGAAAAACAACCTTGATCTGGAAATTGATTTCTGAACCATCTGTGGATATATTTTTTTTGAACCCAAAACCTTTGTGCTTTCCTAATTCAAAAATACCGTACAGGAAATAATATTGTAGATTTTTGTTCGTTTTCGCACTATGGTTGTTCTTAAGCGAACTATTTACAGAATATCTTTCTCAATCAGTCGTTTTTTTCATTAGCTAACTTGCGCTCAAACAATTTTTTATAAAAACCTGCATAGTTTTTGCGTTAGGGGTTGACAATTGAGGGAAGTATGAATTAATAAGAGAATCTATGAAACAAAAAGGAATTTTTATTGTTATTATCATTACAGCAGTTATGATTACTACAAGTTGTATGAACAATAAGGTGCAGAAAGAAAATTTGGCAATCAATCCGTTTAACATGGATACAACTGTTGATCCGGGTGAGGATTTTTACCATTATGCCAATGGCGGATGGATTTCAGCCAACCCAATTGGTGATGAGTACAGCCAGTATGGTGTTTTCAGAGAACTATACGAAAAAAATCAGCAGCAGCTCAATGACCTGATCAAAGAAGTTGCAAAACGGGAGAATGTTGAAAAAGGCAGTGCTGCCCAAAAGATCAGGGATTTTTATAATTCAGGAATGGATACCATTGAAATAAACGAATTGGGTATTCAGCCTATCCTGCCTGTTTTTGAAAAAATTGAACAGCTCAAAACAATTGAAGACGTGCAAAAATTCATTGCACACCAACATGCCATTGGGCAGGATATGCTCTTTAGCTTTTATGGCACAACCGATCCGGGCAACAGCGAGATGGTTATCTCAACATTAAACCAGAGTGGCTTGGGGCTTCCTGATGTGGAATATTACACAAGTGATGACAAACGTTCACAGGAAATTCGAAAGAAGTATGTAGCGCATATTGAAAAAATGCTTTCAATGGCTGGCATTCCGGAAAAACAAGTTAATAAAGATGCACATACCATAATGAATATGGAAACCCGTTTGGCAAAGGCATCCATGACGCGACTCGAAAGAAGGGACCCAAAAAAAACTTTCAACAAAATGACCATTGAGCAGGTTAAGGAACACACTCCAAATCTTCACTGGGATGATTTTTTTACAACTGTAGGGCTGGAAAATCCGGGCGATATCAATGTAAGAATGCCGGATTTTTATGCTGAAGTGGATCAAATGATGAGTGATATTCCTGTTACTAACTGGAAAAAATATTTTAAGTGGCATGTTTTAAACAACAATGCAAATTACTTAAGCTCGGATTTTGAGAAAACAGATTTCGATTTTTACCAGGCTTACCTAAGCGGTGTTAAGGAAATGCGCCCACGTTGGAAACGGGTGATGACCACAACCAGCGGGTATCTTGGAGAACCATTTGGTAAGCTTTATGTTGAAAAATATTTTCCTCACGAGGCCAAGGAAAGAATGGTTGATCTGGTAAAAAATCTGAAATTTTCACTTGGTGAAAGAATAAAGAAAGTTGATTGGATGACCGGTTCTACCAGGCAGCAAGCGCTTGAGAAACTTGATGTCATGACGGTTAAAATAGGTTACCCTGATCCGGGTGACTGGATAGATTTTTCACCTTTTATAGTTGTAGAAGGTGATTATCTTACCAACATTAACAATGGCAGAAAATTCTTCAAGCAAAGAAATCTTGACAAGATTGGTAAACCCGTCAACAGGGATGAATGGTTGTTGTCGCCGCAAACCGTCAATGCAGGATATATTCCATCCTATAATCAAATTGTGTTTCCTGCAGGTATCCTGCAGCCACCGTTTTTTTTCCTCGATGCTGATGATGCTGTAAACTACGGAGCGATTGGTGTGGTGATCGGACACGAAATGACACATGGATTTGATGATAAAGGACGTTTGTATGACAAAGATGGAAACCTAACGGATTGGTGGACAAAAGAAGATGCAGAAAAATTCGATAAGCAATCCGAAACTTTCGTAACACAATTTGACAATTTTGTTGTACTTGATTCGTTAAATGTTAATGGTGAACTAACACTTGGTGAAAACATCGCCGATAATGGTGGTTTAAATATTTCATGGGATGCATTCCGGAAAGCGATAAAAGGAAAGGATGCGGATAAAATCATGGGGTTCACCCCTGAACAGCGATTTTTCCTCGCCTATGCACAGCTTTGGAGGCAAACCATACGCGACGAGGAATTAACAAGAAGATTGCAGGAAGACGTTCATTCGCCGGGCACTGCACGCGTAAACGGCGCACTGGTTAATATACCTCATTTTTATGAGGCATTCGATATACAGACCAACGATAAGTTATACGTTGCTGAAAACGAGAGGGCTAAAGTCTGGTAATGGTTAATTAATTGGTTTGGTTTGGTTTACTTACTCCTTAGTTACCCCCTTTTCAAGCAACGATGCCGAGGGCCGCTGTTAAGCGGCCCTTTTTCATTGATTCATAACCAATGACCCATTGTCCGAAAATCCGGTACCCGGCATCCGTTATTTTGGCTATTTTTGCACAAATCCCTGATTAAACATGGAAACATTCTCAAGATTTATGCTCTGGTTGATGGGTTGGAAAATTCACGGTGGCATCCCGGAAGGGGAACAGAAGGCTGTGATTGTTGCCGCCCCGCATACAAGTAACTGGGATTTTTTCATTGGCCGCTTTGCATATTTTGTAATGGGTGTAAATGTTAAGTTTCTTATAAAGAAAGAGGTTTTTAAAGGAATATTCGGAAAGATTCTACGATCATGGGGTGGTATACCTATTGACAGGAGCAAAAGCCAGAATATGGTTGAGCAGGTAGCCGCTCTTTTTGAGCAGGAGGGATCTCTCTATATCGTAATCACACCGGAAGGAACCCGTTCGCTGGTTGATAAATGGAAAAAAGGTTTTTACTACATTGCTCTAAAGGCCGGCGTTCCCATTGCCTTAGCTTATATGGACTATGCAAAAAAAGAAGGGGGTATTGGTCCAACCATCCATCCGGGCGATGATTTTGAGAAGGATTTTAAAATGATAGAAAATTTTTATAAAGACAAAACCCCGAAATACCCGGAGAAATTCAACCTTAGCCCTGTTAACCGGAAGAAAAAAAACAACAAATAACTTTATCAATTCAAAAAATCATTCTATATTTGCACACCGAATTCAGGGAGCTTAGCTCATCCCGTCCCGATAGTTATCGGGATATCGGGAGGTTCAGAGCACCCAAAAAAAGGGAGCTTAGCTCATCCCGATGGCTATCGGGAGGTTCAGAGCACCCAAAAAAAGGGAGCTTAGCTCATCCCGATGGCTATCGGGAGGTTCAGAGCACCCAAAAAAAGGGAGCTTAGCTCAGTTGGTTCAGAGCATCTGCCTTACAAGCAGAGGGCCACTGGTTCGAATCCAGTAGCTCCCACAAACATCAGCAGCCATCCAAACTCCGGGTGGCGTTTTTGTTGCACCTAGTTTTTTGTTTTTTATACAACCATTTGCCTCTCTTAATGACCAAACTATCATAATTTAGTGTTTTTTTTGCTTAAAAGAGGATTTGTTTTGACCATCAGGACGAAGTATTATAATGAAACAGATATTATTGAAGGTTGTGTGAAACAGGATAAGGGTTCTCAAAAGCAACTATACTTTATGTATTGTGATGAAATGTACTCAACTGCATATCGAATCCTTAAAGAAGAACATATGGCTGCTGATGCTCTGCATGATGCTTTTCTGCTTATATTCAGGGATATTAATAAGCTAAAGAAATATTCATCGCTCCGCTCATGGATTAAATCTGTGGTAATCAACATATCCCTTAAAATGTGCTAAACCGTTACAAGAGAATTGAATATACAGACCGGCCGCTACCGGTTAACTCTTATCATGCATTTGATCCAATGCAAGGAGAAGAAATTGAAAAGGCAATTCTCAGCCTTCCTGAAGGTTATCGCATCGTTTTTTTACTTATTGAAGTTGAAGGTTACAAACATCATGAAGTGGCAGAGATGCTTGGAATAAATGAAGGTACTTCAAAGTCCCAGTTGTTTTACGCAAAAAAAAGTTTAAGAAAAATGCTTAGAGAGAAATAAAAAATGGCTGAAAAGGAATTTACATATAAAGGTTTATTAAAAAAAATTCCCCGACGGAAAGCACCGGATGAAGTATGGGATAGACTACAAACAAGTATGTTTTCAATTGATTATTCGGATATACCCTTGCATAATCCCCCGGTTTATCTATGGAAGAAAATCCGTAAAAGTCAACATAAAATAATTGCTAAAAGACAAGTATTTAAATGGACTTCTGCGATACTCTTGCTTTTGACATTAGTAATGGGTAGTTATTTTATCTTTAATTCTACCCGGCAAGATATCGGTCAAAAAAATACAAATAGAACTGTCAAGTCAGTTAATAAACCGCTTATTAATAAATCAGAGATTGAAAGGCAGGAATATGTTGCCATCCCTAAAATGACCTCTATTGAATCCGTATCCGTACAAAAAAGACAAAATTTCATAAAAAAACAAAAGAGATATTCTGGTATCAAAGAATATTTCCCCGAAAAACTAAGAGCAGAAAATCGGGAAATAAACACCCTTGTATTCAAAAACTCTCAATTTATAAATAAAAAGAAAGCCAAACTGCCTGTGTTGAATAACAAGATTGATGATTGCAGTCCATTCCGTTCAAATCATCTCTTGTATATCGGTTTGTCATATGAATACACGTTCATCCCAAAGACTCATGAATATAAAAATACAGCAATAGAATCCTGGCAGTCATTGTTTTTCAACACAAAACTAAAACGCAACAGGTTTTTCCTGGAAACAGGTGTTGGCTTAACATTATCAAAGGACAAAATCAGTTGGACATATGATTACCTGAAAAATGAACTGGTGAACACTTATGTTTATGTTGACTCGATTTATTACGATCCTACTACAGGGGAAACATTTTATTATACATCTACGGTAAAAGTTTACGATTCTGTTTCATATTCTGCCAATAAGATATCCGAAAGGAAACAGGTTTATTTCAGTTTGCCCCTGATGGCAGGTTTTGAATTGTACAAACGCAAAAGATGCAATTTATCTGCTCAGGGTGGTTTTATTAATCATTTTTTGGTTAGTTCCGGTGAAATACAATACAATCCATCGGAACCCAATGCAAGAATCACAGACGTGCATTTCCTCAGAACAAAACGTGTAAACAATCTTTTTAGCCTGCATGCCAGAATCAATTTTGAATGG
>CAZTAW010000006.1:11456-33767 GCA_964611705.1 uncultured Bacteroidales bacterium | reverse complement strand
ATTGAACTTCCCAGGGACGTTTGCCCTGATGGAATTGCGCTTCAGGGAATTCGTAAGAATAAGGTTTTACAATATCTTCATTTGAAGCACGTAGTTCTAACATATAATCAATCTTCTCACCTGAAACGCCCTCAGGATCGTGAATATATCCATCGGGACCTGATAGTGTTATTACTTTACCACCGAGTTCGGAAACTTTTTGTGCTGCACCCCAGGCGACATTACCAAACCCTGATATGGCAACTTTTTTACCTTCAAGGCTTTCACCTTTTGTTGCTAACATTTCCTTCGCAAAATATACCGTACCAAAGCCTGTGGCTTCGGGTCTGATAAGACTCCCGCCCCAGTTTACACCTTTTCCTGTTAAAACACCAGTGTGTTCCCGGGCGAGTTTTTTATACGCACCATATAAATAACCAATTTCTTTGGCTCCAACGCCAATATCGCCAGCAGGTACATCCGTGTCAGGTCCGATATTGTGCCATAATTCCAGCATAAACGACTGGCAGAAACGCATGATCTCACCATCTGATTTTCCTTTTGCATCGAAATCGGAACCGCCTTTACCGCCGCCCATAGGAAGAGTTGTGAGGCTATTTTTGAATATCTGTTCGAAACCGAGAAATTTAAGAATACTGAGATTGACGCTTGGGTGAAACCTTAAACCACCCTTGTATGGTCCTATGGCATTGTTGAACTGAACCCGGTAACCTATGTTAACCTGAACTTTGCCATTGTCATCTACCCAAGGTACTTTAAAAACAAAAACCCTGTCCGGTTCGATAATACGTTCTACAATTCCGGCTGATTCGAATTGCGGATTTTCATTAACAACATCTTCAATTGATTCCAGAACTTCGCGAACGGCCTGCAAGTATTCTGTTTCACCAGGATGTTTCTTTTCAAGGCCAAACATTATTTTTTCTATATCCATCACTGATATTTTTTAAGGATTAATAAACTTTGTAAATACTGTTAATTTTTAACATTGTTAATAAATTAACAGTACAAAAATACAGTTTATTAAATTATCTGCCAACTAATTTCTTTTCTTTTTACCATGAATTTCATCATTTGTATCAATCGCTCATCCCAGAAATATCTTTCCGAATGCAATAACCTCACATGGCGTTCAAAAACAGTATTTTTGTGTTGATTATGAAGCTTTTTTCTGTGGTATGATTGATGAAGGAAAGCTGAGCAACAATGATGATTTGGTTTGATACCATTTGCTTCCCTTTTCATGTGAAAGAAGAGATATAACAAAAAAAAGCCACCTCCGGAAGAAGTGGCTTATGCTTATGCTTTTGATTTTAATTAATTATAAGGATTTCTTAGCCAGATAAAAATCGGTTATATCAAGGCTTTTGTCCTCAAGACGTTTGTTCATATCATCCAGTGTTAATGGTGGAGGCACTATCACCTGATCACCTTTTTTCCAGTCGAGCGGAATAGCTACCTTGTATTTGTCTGCTGTTTGCAACGCTTCAAGGGCTCTGAGAATTTCGTCCATATTACGCCCAACATTTAACGGATAATACATGATCAACCTGATTTTTTTGTTGGGATCAATAAAAAATACAGCTCTTACAGCAGCAGTTTCATGTTCGTTAGGCTGAAGCATACCGTATAATTTACTAACATTCATGTCAAGGTCTGCAATAATAGGGAAATCAAAGTAAACGCCTGTGTTTTTTCTTACATTGTCTACCCAGCCCAGATGAGCATGAATACTATCAATGCTCAAACCAAGTAGCTCTGTATCCATGGCGTTAAATTCACTCTTACGTTGAGCAAAACCGCTCATCTCGGTTGTACAAACCGGTGTAAAGTCGGCCGGGTGTGAAAACATCACTACCCACTTATCTTTTGCAAATTCGGAAAACTTGATTTTTCCTTTTGTGGTCAACGCTTCAAAATCAGGTGCTTTGTCACCTATTCTTGGCATCTGTGTTTGATTTTCCTGCGAAATTGTGTTTTTTTCTTCTTCCATGGTTTTTAATTTTATTATTTAATGCAAATATCCGAAAATAAACTATATTTGTCAAATCAATAATCTTTATTAAAGTATAGAAAAAAACAATAATGACATTACAACAACTTGAATATATCGTTGCATTGGAGATACACCGGAATTTTGTTAAAGCTTCAAATGCGGTGTTTGTAACTCAACCAACATTAAGCATGCAAGTAAAAAAACTGGAAGAAGAAATAGGTTTTCAGATTTTTGATCGTTCAAAAAAGCCCATATCCCCTACCACATTGGGGAATAGATTTTTGCCACAAGCAAGGCATATTATCCGTGAAATAAAAGAATTGAAAGCAATGGTGCACAGAGAAACCGAAACAGTAAGCGGTGAGTACAAAATGGGAATTATTCCAACAATAGCGCCTTATCTGGTACCTTTATTCTTACCTGATTTTGCAAGTGCATACCCGGACATCAAGCTACATATCCTTGAAATGCAAAGCGAAGATATGATAGCTGCCATAAAAAACGACCTGCTTGATATAGGCATTATGGCCACACCCATAGGAGAAAAGCAGATCAGAGAAATTCCCATATACAACGAACCCTTCCTTGGATATTTTCCGGAAGGGTATTCCATGCTTGAAAAAGAAATGATAAATCCGGAAGACCTGGAAAGGAATGATTTTCTTTTACTTGACGAAGGTCATTGCTTCCGCAATCAGAGCCTGCATCTTTGCTCAACAGAAGAAAAACTTAAACAAAACGACAAATCCATTGAATTTCGGACAGGTTCTATAGAAACCCTGAAAGAACTTGTTAAGAAAGGCATGGGATATACACTTGTGCCTGAATTATCAGTATTGAACAGCAGCTCGAAAAACATCAGAAGATTTGCTGTTCCGGAACCCAGCCGGGAAGTTAGTATTGTTGTTCGGAAAAGTTTTGCAAGAGAAAAGCTAATTGAGATATTACGACTTACCATATTAAATAAGATTCCTGAAAACTTAGTAAAAGCAAAAACCTTTGTCAGGGTTAAATGGAGGTGATCTTTCTGGCGCGCAGGATTTCACGTTTTCCTTTGGGACCGGGCAAAAGTTCAATGCTAAATCCACAACTTATCAGGTTTCGTTTTACGCTTCCCTTAGTAGAGTACGTTACAAGCATGGCGTTCATTTTCATTGCCCTGTTTATTTTTTCAAAAACTTGTATTGTCCATAGCTCAGATTGCTTTTGAGGTGCAAAAGCATCAAAATAAACCAGATCAAATATATCAAGGTGTGGTTGGTATTCGAGTAAATCAGTTTTTAGCTTTAGCAATGAAAAATTGTCCGAAATCATACAGAACTTATTCCATCCTGCCGTATGGAGATTTTTAAAAATATTCCTGTAACCGAAAAACTGTGTATAATTGAGTTGACTGATCAACGAATACGCAAGGGGAAATGCTTCAATTGCTGTATAATTAATTTTTATTAAAGACTTCTGGCTTTCAATAAAAGTAAGAAACGCATTCAGTCCTGTTCCAAAGCCAATTTCGAGGATGTTAATGTTCTCGATTGATTGATTCATGAACCTTAGCCCTCTTTCAATAAATATGTGCATGGATTCGGTCACTGCACCATACTTGGAGTGATAATATTCTTCCAGAACAGGAATAAATACTGAACTTGACCCATCTTCGGTTTTAACCAGTTTCATTCTTGCATCAGGGGGTTTTATTATACAACATTTCTATATCATGAACTTCAGCATTTGTTTCAACTTCCCGGATCAGATTACCATTTTGATAATCAAAAATAATAAGACGATTTTTGTTCCCTACATATAGATAATAGTTCACAGGCTCATATATAAGGGCTGTAATCCCTTCAATTTGTTTATAGGTAGAAAATGAGTTTGTGTTTGCATAATACTTGTATAACCTGGCCGTATCTGCAAGGAAATATATGTTATCACTGATTGCGGTTGCCTGGGTTACCTTAAAGTTCAAATCCGCAACATGATCCAAATGTCGCAGGTACGGATCATAAAGATCAACACTGCCTATTCCATTATTGTTACTGAAAACTAAAACTTCATGAGGTGAGTAGGGAAAAAAACCTTTAACATCAAGACTGACTGGTTCTCTGTGCGAAAAAGCACCGGTCTCTTTAAAGTAATTCATGAGAACGTATTTGCCGCCAGTACGGATTTTGCTGTTGCTGATTATGTAATCTTTAAAAACAGTGATTCGTAGCGGAAAGGTATCGTTATTAAAAGGTGTAATTAATTTTGTGGTACCATCGGATGACAATCCGTTTATCTCACCATTGCCTGTTGCATAATAGATCATTTCTTCATTAGTGACCAAATCGGTAATGTCAGGAAAAGGCTGTCCGGCTTGAGTTTTCCAGGCAAGGTTGTAGGTATTAAGATCAAAAGCAGAAAGTAAACCAGCATTGTTCTGATAGGCAAGATATAGCTGTTTGAACTTCGAACTAATTGAAGAAGCTACATAATTTCCAGGAAACTCCTTAATAAATTCCAATCCGTTTTCGGTTAGCTTGCTAAGCTTGAAGCTAAGGGGGGACGCAGACAAGAGAATATATGTTTTCTGTAATTCAAGCGGGATTTCGGGGATTGAAATGTTTACGAAAGTATTTGAGACATACCAGTCGTTGTATGCTGTGGCTTTGATAAAATATTGGCCTGATGGCAGGTTTTCATCATTAAGGGCACATGCAAAGCTAAAATTGTAGTTCTGCATTTTGTTAAACGACTTTGAAGCAAGGGAGACGGGGGATTCATTATTTATATTTACCAATTGAACACGTAAGTAATTGACGCCGGTTTTATCGCTGAAGCCACCACGAACAAGAAATGTATCCCCAATGATAATTTCAGTTCCGTTTACAGGTTGGTTTAGCCATATGTTCGTGAAGGTTTTGTCTTCCTGTTTATTACATGATGGAGAAAACAGCAGGATGAAAAGAGATATAACAACTAAAAATAAGACAGTGTTTTTTATTTTCATGATTTAGTTTCAGTTTGTTTGATTAAATTGTTATAAATTTACTTTTAATAACGGAAAATCAAAAATTATGTTGGATCAAATAAATTTGGAAAAAGTATTATTTATTGATATTGAAACAGTTCCTGCATTCTCTGATTATGACTTACTTCCTGAAAAATTAAGAAAGCTATGGAACAAAAAGGCGGAATTCATTAAAAAGGACAAACAAGATACACCTGATGTATTATACCAGAGAGCGGGCATCTATGCCGAGTTTGGAAAAATTATCTGTATTTCTGTGGGTATATTAAAGGGAAACGAAATACGTATCAAGTCTTATTATGGTGATGATGAAAAACTACTGCTCAAGGAGTTTTCATATCTGTTAAAAAGGTATGACAGGTCAAGGGATCATTTTCTCTGTGCACATAATGGAAAAGAATTTGATTTTCCGTATATTGCCCGCCGTTTGCTGATTAATAATTTGAAGTTACCTGCCATGCTTGATCTTGCAGGAAAAAAACCATGGGAAATACCACATCTGGATACCCTTGAACTTTGGAAGTTCGGAGACTATAAAAGCTACACCTCGCTTGATTTACTTACTACTATTTTTGATATTCCTACACCTAAAGACGATATAGATGGTAGTGATGTTGCCAGCGTTTACTGGAAGGATAAAGACCTTGAAAGAATTGTAAGTTATTGCCAGAAAGATGTAATTTCGATTATACAATTGTTTCTCAAGTTTAAAGGATTACCCCTGATAGATGAATCATTGGTGAATTATGTTGAATAAGAATCAATTATCACTTTTTTTGATTATTTAGAAATGGTATTAATTGTTTAAAGTACTGCAAATCCATTCTGACATATCGAGAGAATATTGATTATATTTCTATCTTTGCCACACTTTGAACCTAAAAACCTGTATTATGAAAAAAAATTTACTTATCGCAATTGCATTGCTTTTCCCTTTATTTTTAAAAGCACAGGAAGATGACAAAAAATTTGGTATTAAATTTCATGGATTTGTCAAAACGGATATCTTTTATGATTCAAGGCAATCGGTAGCCGTTCGTGAAGGGCATTTTTATCTTTATCCCAAGCCTGAAGTCATTGACAAAGACGGAAATGACGTTAATGCCAGTCCTAATTTCAATATCCTTTCAATCCAAACAAGGTTGAAAGGAATTATTACAGGTCCGGATGTTTTAGGAGCCAAGACATCTGCACTGATTGAAGCTGCTTTTTTCGGACATACGGGTCCTGATATTAACGGTTTTAGGTTGCGTCATGCCTATGCCAAAATGGATTGGCCAAAAACACAATTACTTGTTGGGCAGTTCTGGCATCCAATGTTTATCACGGAATGTTTCCCCGGCACAGTTTCATTCAATACAGGAGCCCCCTTCCAGCCCTTTACCCGCAATCCACAGATAAGGCTTACACAGAAAATGGGTGATCTTTCTTTGGCCATTTCAGCAATTTCACAACGCGATTTTGTTGATTTCGGCCCGGAGGGAGCGAGTTCAATTTACCTAAGAAACAATGTAATACCTGAATTGAACCTCACAATCAAATATCATAAAAAGAATGAAAATGGCAATGAATTTCTGTTCGGAGTAGGCGGAAATTACAAAAGCCTGAAACCGAGGCTGGAATCAGAGATTAAGATCAATGATGACGAAACCATAATCTATGAAACTGATGAAAAAGTAGCAGGATTTTCAGGAATGGCTTTTATGAAGATCAGAATACCAAAATTAACATTTAAAGTAGAAGGCGTGTACGGACAAAGTACGTACAGCATGACAATGCTGGGTGGTTATGCTACTCATGAATATACGGATGCAGCAAAAGGAATTTATGATTATACGCCCATGGATGTAATTTCATTCTGGACGGATATTCATACCAATGGAAAAGTATGGCAATTTGGAATCTTCGGAGGATACACCAAAAACAACGGTTCAAACAATACCGTTATGCACCCGATTTATGCCAGAGGCTACGATGCAAAAACAAGCAACTACATTGATTATGTCTACAGGATTTCGCCGAGGATTATCTATAATGTAGGTAAGATGAGATTTGCCGGAGAAATAGAATATACAACTGCTGCCTACGGAAAAAGCATAGATGATAAAGGACTGGTACAAAACCCTGAAGATGTTACGAATGTCAGGTTTCTTTTAGGTGTGTATTACTTCTTTTAAGCAATTGTAAATACGATATCTAAAAGCTCTTTCTTTGGATTTTGGAAGGGCTTTTTTAATTTTATGCAGAAACTAACAATATGCGGATAGCTATCATTTCTGATATTCATGAAGATTTTCAAATGCTTGAAAAAGCACTCGGATTTATTCATAAAGCCGGGTGTAACACTGTTGCATGCCTTGGCGATATTGTAGGGTTCGATGTTGCCCATTTTGATAAAAATGCGCTCCGAGTAGCGGAAGAAAGTCTGGATATGGTAAAAGCAAATTGTGATATTATTGTTGCCGGAAACCATGACCTATATGCCATAGGTAAGATTCCGGAATTCAAATCGGGCTTTGATTATCCGGAAAACTGGAACAACCTGAGCAAAAAAATGCGGGAACGGTTGTCGGGCGGGAAAGTTTGGATTTATGGTGAGCAACAATCAATGCTTCCTGATAAGCATGTATCTTTTCTAAATGATTTAAATGAATTTCAAATCAGTTCGTTTGACCAAACTAAAATTTTTTTTTCACATTATGCCTATCCTGATCTTACCGGATCAACAACGGTTTTTATTAGGGAGGCTAACCAGCTACAGCCGCATTTCGAATTCATAAAGCAGCATCACTGTATGCTGAGTATTTCGGGTCACCGACATCCCGCTGGATGTTTGTTGGCTTCGCCACATGAAATTAATGAACTTTCCTTCGGAGCACATTTGATAGATGAAGATATCAAATGGATTAACAGTCCCTGTATCACAAGAGGCAAAAAAGAAAATGGTTTTATGATATTAGACTCGGAAACACAAGTAATAGAAGTTATTTCGTTAAAAAAAATCTAATTTCATGGAGAAACATGTACTTTCCAAATCGAAGTTTATACGAGGTGTTCAATGCCTCAAATCCTTATATCTTGACAAAAAACGCCCTTTTTTGCGTGACAAACTGACTGCCGAACAGCTTGCTAAATTCAAACGGGGATCGGATGTTGGCATACTTGCTCAACAGTTGTTCCCGGGCGGAATAAATCTAAAACCTGCTTCACCTTCACAATATCGCAAATCGGTTTTACAAACCAAAGATGCCATCGAATCAGGAGAAGTAACAACGATTTATGAAGCTGCCTTTCAGTTCAACGGAGTACTTGTTTTGCTGGATATTCTTGTACATGATGGTACGGGTTGGAAAGCATATGAGGTAAAGAGTTCAAAGTCTGTTTCGGATACGTATTTGCTTGATGCTGCTTTACAATACCATGTTATCAGAGGTTCCGGTTTGGATCTTAAAGATATTTCAATTATTTATGTGAATGAAAATTATATAAAGACTGGCGAACTGGAGCTTACCAAACTATTTATTACAAAAAGTGTATTGGATAAAATTTTGCCTATGCAGCGTTTTGTGCGTGATCAGATTGTAAGAGAGAAAAAAACACTTCAGTTGCAGCATTCTCCTTCGATTGATATTGGCGTTCATTGTTTTCATCCTTACCCTTGTGATTTCAGAAGCCATTGCTGGAAACATATCCCCTCCTATTCTGTCTTTAACCTGCATTACATTGAAAGAGAAATTCTTTTTGATCATTACCTCAAAAAAATAATTACTCCTGATGAAATCAGGGATATATCAAAACTGAGCGGGCAACAACGAAAAATTCTCAAAACCCACCTGCAAGGGAATGATTATATTGATTGTGATGGTATTGCAGAAAAAATTAAGATTGCAAAAGAAAAAACAGTTTTTTTACATGTTTTAATATCCACACCTGCTGTTCCCGTGTATGATCAAACTTCGCCATATCAACCCGTACCAGTTGGTGTTGGATATAAGAAATCCGGAATGCAGTATCCAAGCACATTGATATTTGAACCGGGAGAAAACGGATTCCATGAATTATCAAAACTTATCCAAAATGAATTATTGGATGCTGAAACAATTGTAGTTTTTAATCAACTGGCATTACCAGGTATATTTGATTATATTGAAAAGTACATCTCCCCGGTTTCTGTTAATTCTGAGATATTGGACCTGGCTGATATATTGAAGGAAAATCTTTTTGTTCCCATAAAAGGTATGCCTGATTTTAATCCCAAATCGCTTGGCAAATTCTTACAGGTAAGACAAAAAATGATCAGCCATGCCAAAGCTTTGATGATCTATCAGTATTTGAACAAAGCAAGTGCTGAAAACACAAAACAACATGATAAAGAGCTACTTAATAAATATATCGCAGATGTTGTATCAATCATTAAAAAAGGCTTTGATTTTTATCATAAAAAATGTAATATTGTTTAAGCCTTAAGAAACATAAGGTTTTTCTAAAAAGAATTGTGAATTGTATTCTGTTCCCTCTACCGATTTATTTAAAAATGGAGCGATTTACAATTCAGCAATATTCAGCTTGATGTCGGATGATCAAAATCTTTGGGTGGGAACAATGGCAGGCCTTAACAAATACAATACCCAAACCGGTGAGATATCACATTTTATTCACGATCCCGACGACCCGCTTAGTATTTCCAATGGACCCATCAAGGCAATTTACAAGATCAGTAAGGGTGAATACTGGATCGGATCGGATATCGGAGGCGTATGTGTTTTTGATGGGAAAAACGATGTCTTTAAAAAGTATGAGTTTGACCAAGGTGATCCTGGAAGTATCAGTAGTAACCAAATCAATGCTATTATGGAAGATAGCAAGAAAAGAATATGGATTTCAACCAACATGGGGTTAAACAAATTCAATCCTGAAACAACTTGCGATGAGAAATTATGATGTTGAAGATAGACTGCAGGGAAATGAGTTCAACTCCAATGCATACTTCAAAGCTTCAGATGGTGAAATTTTTTTTGGTGGAGTAAATGGCCTGACAAGATTTTATCCATCAAAAATAAAGGATAACACCTATATTCCTCCTATCGTATTTACCTATCTTACAAAACCCTCTGAATTCGCTAATGGGGCTAAGCAAAATTCTATATGAAGAACCCGAAATACTGAATGAGGAAGAAAAACAGGAGTTTATTAAGAATATCAGCGAATCTTCGGAAGCACTATATAAACTTGTTGAAAACTTGCTGAACTGGTCACGTGTTCAATCCGGAAAGATCATTGTTAGAACTGAGCAAATAGATATTACGGAAATTGTTAACGAAAATTTTGATATACTGAAAAAGAATGCAGAAAAGAAAGAAGTTTAGTTGGTTAATCTTGTTCAGAACAAATCCACCGCCTATGCCGACAAAAACATGATTTCTACTGTTCTGAGAAATCTTATATCAAATGCCATAAAATTTACTCCCAGGGAAGGAAAAATTATGGTTTATACCAATAAAGAAAAAGATATGATCAGGATCAACGTAAAAGACAATGGTGTTGGTATCAATCCTAAAGACATGAAAAAACTATTTAGACTTTCAGAGAAGCATAAAACAGAGGGTACGGAAAAAGAACCGGGAAGTGGCCTTGGACTTTTGATCTGTAAAGAGTTTGTTCATAAAAACAAAGGGGACATTAACGTAGAAAGCACTGAGGGAAAAGGCAGTATCTTCTCCTTTACACTTCCGCAAAAAGAATGGTATTTGTGATTCTTTTCCGGGAAAAATTCCATATTTCAAAAAATAGGACTTAATATGTTTTAAATCAGCTTTTCGTGTGTTCATAAATAAAAATTATTTTTATGGTTTATCTTTTCTGAACAAATACAGTTATTGTTTACTTTTACATTTATGGAAGAAAGACAAGATAATAAATCAAAAAAGACTGCCAGAACGAGAAAGCCTACCATAAATCAGGTTATTAATGAGCATGGAAAAGTCCCCCCCCAGGCAGTTGATCTGGAAGAAGCCGTCTTAGGTGCCATTATGCTTGAGAAAGATGCATTAACTGCTGTTATTGATATCCTTAAACCGGATGTGTTTTATAAAGATGCTCATAAAACGATTTATGAAGCGATAACCCGGCTATTTGCCAAATCGGAACCAGTTGATATTTTAACAGTTACCGAAGAGCTGAAAAAATCCGGTGAACTGGAAATCATCGGAGGTCCGTATTACATTACCCAGTTAACAAATAGAGTGGCTTCAGCTGCCAATGTTGAATACCACGTCAGGATTATTACCCAGAAAGCTATACAGAGAGAATTGATCAAAATATCTTCGGACATCATAAAAGATGCTTATGAAGATACAACTGATGTTTTTGACCTTCTTGACAATGCAGAGCAGAAGTTATTTTCAGTTAGTGAAACCAACCTCAGAAGAAATTACGACGACATGCAGTCAATGGTAAAAGAAGCCATTACAGAAATAGAAGCTGCCAGAGATTCAAAAACACATTTACGGGGAATACCTTCAGGATTTACCGAACTGGATCGCGTAACTTCAGGCTGGCAGAAATCTGACTTGATCATTATTGCTTCCCGCCCGGGTATGGGTAAAACAGCTTTTACGCTTTCAATGGCAAGAAATATTGCTGTAGAATTCAGCAGGCCGGTTGCCGTTTTTTCATTAGAGATGTCATCCATTCAATTGGTAACCCGCTTAATTTCAAGTGAAACACAGCTTCCTTCCGAAAAACTGAAAAAGGGTAATCTTGAAAACTACGAATGGGAACAATTGAATTCCAAGATCAGTTCGCTTGAAGATGCAAGAATATTTATTGACGACACACCTGCCCTGACGATATTTGAGTTACGTGCAAAATGTCGTCGGTTAAAAGCGCAACACGATATAGAGATTGTATTTGTTGATTATCTGCAGTTGATGTCAGGTACAGCCGAAACCAAAGGAAACCGTGAACAGGAAATCAGCAGTATCAGCCGTTCATTAAAAAGTCTGGCAAAAGAACTGGATGTGCCCATTATCGCTTTGTCACAGTTGAGCCGGGCTGTTGAAACCCGCGGAGGATCAAAAAGACCTATACTTTCCGACCTTCGTGAATCCGGTGCTATTGAGCAGGATGCCGACCTGGTGATCTTCCTGTACCGACCCGAATATTATAAAATAGATCAGGATGATGAAGGAAATATGACAGCCGGTATGGCTGATGTGATTGTTGCAAAACACCGGAACGGACCACTTAAAGATGTAAAACTGAGGTTTATTGATAAGTTTGCAATGTTCGAAGATCTTGAGGTGGATGAATTTATTGCCGATACAACTGGTTCCGATTATGACTACCCCAATGGGCAAACTGTAAAAACATTTCCATCCAAAATGAATAATATGGACGAAGAGAAGCCACCTTTTTAGTAGTGTAACGTATAATCTTCCTTTTGAATTTCTTTTTTCAGCTAACTCGCTGAATGATAATATCATATATCCCAAGACGAAAAACTCATTTTTTGCACTTTTCTTTCTTATTTTTGTAAGTGATGAACTGGAATTCATACATAAATGGTTTTGAGTCTTTTCTTAAGCTGGAAAGATCGATTTCCAACAATTCAGTAATAGCCTACCTTCACGACATTAACATGTTGTTTAACTGGCTCCGGGAGCAAAGTATTGATAAATCCCCCACAGAGCTTGACTTGAAAGATATGCAGGATTTTATAAAAGCCCTTAATGAAATCGGGCTGGGTGCCAATTCACAAGCCCGCATCATTTCGGGAATCAAAGCCTTTTATAAATATTTACTGCTTGAGGACATTACGGATAAAAATCCGACAGAATTGCTGGAAGCACCCAGGATCGGAAGAAAATTACCGGATACCCTTAACGTAGATGAAATAGATAGCATCATAGCTTCCATTGACAGAAGCACAGCGGAAGGCGAAAGAAATGTTGTTCTGCTTGAAGTATTGTATGGGTGCGGGCTCCGTGTTTCAGAACTGGTTAACCTAAAGATCAGTGATCTCTATCCGGAGGAGGGCTATATCAGGATTATAGGTAAAGGTAATAAAGAAAGGCTGGTGCCTTTGGGAAAACTAGCAGCAAAACAAATTAAGCTATACCTCCAGGAAGTTCGCGTGCATATCATGCCAAAGAAAGAAGCCCAGGATATTTTGTTTCTAAGTAACCGTGGCCGGGCTCTCTCAAGGATAATGGTTTTTATCATCGTCAAGGATGCAACCCGAAAGGCAGGCATCAGAAAAAATATCAGCCCGCATACATTCAGGCATTCTTTTGCTACCCACCTTATTGAAAATGGTGCCGATCTGCGGGCCGTCCAGGAAATGCTGGGTCATAAATCCATTACAACAACAGAGATATACACGCATATTGACAGACGACACCTGCGAGAAGCAATAGACAGGTTTCATCCGAGATATAAAATTTCTGATTGGAAGCCGGACGCCTGAAGTTAAAAATGGATGTGAAATCGAATATCCATCTGCTAACTCCCGGCCTCAATTCCCATGTACCATCAACTCTCTGGCATTTTCTAATGCCACGCTGGTGACTTTTTCACCACTGAGCATTTTGGCAATCTCGGTAAGCCTCTCTTCTCCGGTAATCGCTTTAATATGCGAGGTTGTAATGTCTTCACCTGAATCTTTGTAAACCAGGTAATGTGTATGTCCTTTTCCGGCAATTTGCGGAAGATGAGTAATTGCAATTACCTGCATGGAAGTTGCCATGTTGAGAAGAATATCCCCTACTTTATTTGCAATATCTCCGGAAACCCCTATATCAATTTCATCAAAAATAATGACAGGAAGTAAGTTTTTATGGGAAATCAATGATTTAATGCTCAACATAAGCCTGGATAATTCACCGCCGGAAGCGATCTTTGAAACCTCATCCAAACGGGCTCCTTTGTTGGCATTGAATAAAAAGTAGATGTTATCTTTTCCCTCCCCGCTAAACTTTTCAAGAGGTTGTAACGCAATTTTGAACTGGGCTTCGGGCATGCCAAGTTGCCTGAGTATTTCAACGATCTTTTTTTCTATGTTAGGAATGGCAGATTTTCTGTTAGCGGTAATTTTATTAGCAATACTGTCGAGTTCCTGCCGGGATTGATCTGTTTTTCTTTTCAAATGTTTTATTTCATCTTCGAGTGATGAAATGGAGCGTAGTTTGTTTTCATATTCATCACGTAGCCTGATTAATTCTCCAGTGGTTTGTACTCGATGTTTCTGTTGTAATCCGTAAAGAAGATTCAGCCTCTTGTGTACTTCTTCCAGTCTGGCCGGGTCGTATGTGATACCTTCCTCAATACTTCCTATTTCCGTATTAATGTCTTGAAGGTCAATGATATTGCTTTTAATTCTATCGCTCAACCCGCTAAGTTCTTTGTAGTATTTTGATACCGGAGCCAATAGGGAATTGATCTCGTTCAGCATTTTCAAAATGCCGGTTTGTTCACCGGATAGCAGTGCATTGATCTTGCTGAGGTTAACTTTGATTTCTTCGGCATTATTGAGTATTTCAAGTTCGGATTCAAGCTCTTGTTGTTCATCAGCTTTTAGATCGGCTTTCTCAAGTTCATCATATAAAAATTGAAAATAATCTTCATCTGCTTTTGAATTCTTTTCTTCTTCTACCAATTGATAATACTGATATTTTAATTGGTTGTGTGAACTGAATTTTTGCTTGTACTCATTGATCAAGCCAGGATGATTTACATAATCATCCACAACTGCAAGTTGGAATTCTGAATCGTTCAGGGTAATGGTTTTTTGTTGTGAGTGAATGTTAACCAATTTATCACCCAGCTCTTTCAATTGATTCAGGTTAACAGGTGTATCATTAATAAAAGCACGGGATTTTCCACTTTTATTAATTTCCCTGCGAAGTAAGGTAGTATTCTCAAAATCCAGTTCGTGTCTGACAAAAAAATCTTTCAGGTCATAAGCCGAAATATCAAAAGTACCTTCAACAATGCATTTTCTGTCTTTTTGAAGCAGAACATTTGTGTCGGCACGCTTGCCCAGAATCAGTCCCAGTGCACCAAGTATAATAGATTTACCGGCTCCGGTTTCTCCTGTGATTACTGAAAAACCTGCATTAAACTCTATCCGTAATTGGCGGATCAGTGCATAATTTTCTATGGAAAGATTTCTCAACATATCAGATCAGGTAAAATACAAAGATTATAAAAAGTTTTTAAAAAAAAATTAATTTTTCAACATGTCTTCGTATTCTGATGTATGAGAGGGGTCAATTTCCTGCAAAATATTTGATGCTCTTATTTTTTCGGATGGCGAACCCTCCGTATAAATGCTTAAAAATTCACTGCGTTTGGCATCCAGTATCAACTGAATTAAAAACAAATCAGGTCTGTCATTATAAACTTCCTGCAAATATGACAGGCTTTTTGTAATAACTGATCTTCCCTGTTCAGGATTGTCATACATAACATCCAAACCCTTGCGATGGTATTCATATAAAAATTGACGGATTGGTTTATAGGCAGGATTCAGCAGGTTTTGCACCAGCCAGTACCTGTTTTTCTGGTCTTCATATGCTTTCCATCCGGGAAACTCGGAGTTCTGGGCGGCGTTCACCACTGCCTGGGCTTTTTCGTAAAATGGTGTGCCTCCATACAAAGTGTAGGTATCGAAATCAAGACCTAAAAAGATATAAACATAATAGGCTATCACAGATGTGAGATTTGATATATATGTGTTTTCGGAGAAGTCAAGGGGTTGATTTTTGATATAACGAAACTGAAAATCATTATCAACATAATTTAAAGTAACAGCATTGAATGATGAGTTGAAAATGGGGCGTCTGAGGGCAAGATTAAGTGATCCTTTGAATTCATCACTCGAAACCCGGTTGGTAATTGTAAGTAAAATACTGCACTCAATTTTCTCCTCTACCTGAAATTGATAACCTGTCCATTTTCTGTTGTTGATAAACTCGAAAATAGAACGCTGAATATCTTCAAATATGCTTTTTTCGGTACCCTGTACCTGCCTCGAATTCAACTGCACGTTGCAATAAATCTCCTGTGCAATAATGGGTAAGCTCAGGGCAAGTGTTAATATGAACAACAAAAATCTTTTCTTCATACTGATAATGCGTGCTTATGATTATTTAATAAGTGTAATGAGCTTTTCTATGATGTCGGCTGCAACTTCATCTTTTTGTTTCAAAGGCAAATCCTGTATTTGGCCATCTTTGTCAATGATCGTTACTTTATTGGTTTTTGTACCAAAACCTGAGCCTTCATCATTCAATGAGTTTAAAACGATGAAGTCAAGGTTTTTATTTTCAAGCTTTTGTTTTGCATTTTCAATGACCTTGTTTGTTTCCAATGCAAAGCCGATAAGTATTTGTGAGTTCTTTTTATGCTGACCAAGCGTTTTCAGAATATCTTTTGTAGGTTTAAGCTTGATCTCATTTAGGTTTTCTTCCTTTTTTATTTTCTGATCAACAACCTTATCAGGGGTGAAATCAGCAACTGCAGCAGTCATAATAGCTGCATCACATTTTTCATAAATTACGGTTGCGGATTCATACATCTCTTTGGCAGTGTTAACATTAATCCTGTATATATTGGGGTGATTGATCAGCAAATGAGTAGGACCGCTGACGAGATAAACCTCAGCTCCGTTTTCTGCTGCTTTTCTGGCGATTTCAAAGCCCATTAATCCGGAAGAGTAATTGCCAATATAGCGCACCGGATCGAGGTTTTCATAAGTAGGCCCTGCTGTTACAAGTATTTTCTTATCCCGAAGCCTGTCTCTGTTCTTGAAAAAATCGGAAAGGATACGATGAATGTTTTCGGGTTCCTCCATTCTGCCCTCTCCGCAAAGTCCGCTTGCCAGTTCCCCTTCACGGGCATGAATATGATAATGACCTTTTTTTTCCAGTGTTGCAATATTTTCCTGTGTTGCAGAATGTCTGTACATATCCAGATCCATTGCAGGAGCAAAAAGCACAGGACATTTGGCTGACAAATATGTTGTTAACAGAAGATTATCAGCAATACCCCCTGCCATTTTTGCCAATGTGTTGGCAGATGCGGGAGCAATTAGGAAAACATCCGCCCACATACTTAATTCAACGTGGCTGTTCCAATGACCGTTTTCCTCATTAAAAGCTTTGGTTAAGACAGGCCGTTCTGTTAAAACTGATAAAGTAAGGGGTGTAATAAAGTCTCTGGCGGAAGGCGTGAGCATTACCTGTATATCAACGCCTTCTTTTTTCAGATATCTTATCAGGATGGGTATTTTATATGCGGCAATGCTGCCGGTAATACCAAGTAATATTTTTTTCCCTCTTAACATAAGGGTGGCAATAAATTAGTCTTCCAGGATTTTGGGTGCTTCTTCCGTTTTTTTCTCTTTTAGGGGATTCCTGAAATAAATGTTTCCCTTTAAATATTCTTCAATAGCTATCAGGGTTGGTTTGGGAAGCCTTTCGTAGAATTTGGCTATTTCGATCTGCTCCCTGTTCTCGAAAATCTCTTCGAGGTTATCTGTGGTTGTGGCAAATTCCGAAATTTTTTGCTCCAGTTCGGATTTAAGCTCAAGCGATATCTGGTTTGCTCTTTTTGAAATTACAGCAACCGTTTCGTAGATGTTTCCTGTTTGTTCGTAGAAATCTTCTTTATTTCTGGTAACAGCTTCAGTATCTGATTTTAATTTTTTATATTCCATATTTGTATAAATTATAGTTCCTCAATTTCTTCAAGTGTGTTTTCGAAAAATTTGTTTGCTTCTTTGATGTGTTCACTATCAGGGAAATTATAAACAAAGCTTTCGTAAGCTTCAACAACATTCCCAAGCCGTTCTTCCTTTTTCTCTTCTATACTGTTGACAGCATAGTTGTAATGCGATTTGATAATGTACAGCAGAATCTCTTCTTTATGGACTGTATCCGGGAAATCACGCATAAGATTTTTAAATGAAGTGATAGCTGCCTGATAGTCTTGCATTTTATAGTACAATACAGCAATCTCAAATGCTTTTTTTTCAAGCTTTACCCGGAGTTTATCCATCAATTCATTGGCTTTTTCAACCCTTTCGCTATCGGGATATTGATTGATGAAAAGCTGAAGTTCCTTAATTGCTTCATAGGTATTCGTCTGGTCGAGGGAATACTTCGGGGAATCCATATAATAGCAATAGGCATTCATGAACAGACACTCTTCGGCTCTGTCAGTTTTTGGGAAACTTTGCGCATACCTTTTGAAATAATAGCTTGCAAGTATGTAGTCTCCCTGATTGTAGTAACAATAAGCAAGGTAATAGGTTAACTTTTCAGCCCTATCCGTTCCCCGGTAAATCATATTCAATTGTTCAAAAAGTGAAAGGGCTTTATAAAAATCCCCTTCTTCATAATATTCAATGGCTTTTTCGTATTTCAGCTCATTATCCGTACTTTTCAACAATTTCTGATAGCTTCCGCAGGAAACTATGATGAAAAAAGATATTACCGATGATATGATCAGGGATTTTTTAAACATGGGCGCAAAATTAGTTCTTTTTATCGAATTGAGAAAACGGAAAATGTGATTATTTATTTTAGAACTAAGCTTTTGGAGCAAATAGAACTAAGTTAAAATCACCTTTTATTTTATACACGTTCTAAATAAGATCATGAATGCTTGCTAATCATGATGAAATTAATAATTTTGTCGAAATTCATTAATAATCAATTAAAAAAATCATATTGTGGACATTTTTAATAAAATAACCGAAAATATGGGCCCGCTGGGACAGTATGTTGAACAGGCACACGGATATTACATGTTTCCAAAACTGGAAGGTGAACTCAGTCCCAGGATGAAATTCAGGGGAAAAGACATGTTGGTTTGGAGTTTGAATAATTACCTCGGATTGGGGAATCATCCGGAAGTTAGAAAAGCTGATGCCGAAGCTGCGAAAGAATGGGGCCTCGCATATCCTATGGGTGCAAGAATGATGTCGGGGCAGACCAAATATCACGAAGAACTCGAAAGGCAACTTGCAGATTTTGTCGGAAGGGAATCGGCCTATCTGTTGAATTACGGATATCAGGGTATGCTTTCAATTATTGATGCCATTGTTGACAGGAGAGATATTATCGTTTACGACTCTGAGGCACATGCATGTATTATTGACGGTATGCGATTGCATTTTGGTAAACGATTTGTTTATCCTCACAACGACATGGAAAACCTGGAAAAGGAGCTGGAAAGAGCTACCAGGATAGCGAAGCAAACAGGCGGTGGAATTCTGGTTATTACTGAAGGTGTTTATGGAATGTCAGGTGATTTGAGTAATCTTAAAAAAATAGCAGAACTCAAGAAAAAATTCAGTTTCAGATTATTGGTTGACGATGCACATGGATTTGGAACAATGGGTAAAACCGGGGCCGGAACCGATGAGCATTTAGGTGTTCAGGATCAGGTTGATCTGTATTTTGGAACTTTCGCCAAATCAATGGCTGGAATTGGCGCCTTCGTGGCAGGCGATAAAAATGTAATCCTTTACCTGATGTATAATATGCGATCACAGGTTTATGCCAAATCACTTCCCATGCCAATGGTCTTCGGTGCAATGAAAAGACTGGAACTTTTGCGCACACAACCGGAGCATAAGGAAAACCTCTGGAAAGTTGTTAATGCGCTTCAAAAAGGACTCAAAGATCATGGATTCAACCTCGGCAATACAGAATCTCCGGTTACACCTGTATTTCTGAATGGTGGCGTACCTGAAGCAACACAGATCACAATGGATCTGCGCGAAAATCATAGTATTTTCTGCTCAATCGTTTCCTATCCGGTTGTTCCAAAAGGGGTCATCTTAATCCGTTTGATACCAACTGCTGTGCATACACCTGAAGATGTGGAATATACCATTAATGCTTTTTCAAAGGTGAAGGAAAACCTTGATAAGGGAAAATACTCTGATGGCAAAATTGCAGCGGTTGAAGTAAATTTGTAATACCATAAACTGGAAAAATACTGTTTTCGATCAATGTATGCTGATAGTAATTCCATTGATATAAGTTGATCCGCAATTTGGTTGGAACTATGAATAGCCTATGGATATGAAAGAAAAAAACAAATACTTTGTTATTTTTTTCAATGGATTAACCATATTGCTATTAGCATTTTTTATAATTTTTATCATACAACAGATAGCCATTATTATCGCAGGTTCTCTTTTTAATTTTACCGTTTCCGTTTTTCATGACCATACATCATTTATTGTGGATAAGTATGACTGGTCGCATGATGCTGTCAAATTGATTTATAGTGCAGCACCCGTTATTTCGCTAATATTTGGTTTCATATTTCTGGTCATTTATCAGAAATTCAGAACGGAAACAGGATTACTCAGGCATTTTTTCTTCTGGGGATATTTTTATTCTTTTTGTTATTTTTTCGGTTCAATTTTGATTGGTGGATTTACCAATGTTGGTTTCGGACATGTATTGAACTGGTCTTATATTCCGGATACCGGCAGAATGTTGCATACTATTGTCGGACTGGCAGGCTTGCTGTTCATTGGCCTTATCAACGGAAGATCAACACTTCTTCTTGCCAATACCTATTTTAACAATCTTGATGGAACAAAGCGGGCTCGTTTCGTTTTATATCAACTTATCTTACCTTTTATCGCAGCCAGTGTAGTTTTATATTTGTATTCAATTCCGTTGAGTTCTGATTTTCAAACATATAATTATTTTGTTTTTCTCTGCATGATCCTACCTGTTATGATTACCTTTTTTATTACCAGGAGTTGATGTTTGATGAAGAAAAGCGAGAAATAAAAATTGGCAGATTCTATTTAATAATCCTTGTGGTTATTTCTACTATACTCCGGGTTGGTTTAGCAAACGGGTTGGTTATCACCCCCTAATAAATCAATATTTTCCGGGTTTCGGTTCCTGAATTTCCACATAATCTAACAAGGTATATCCCGGACTTTAAATCAGAAATATCAATTCTGTTTTCAGATTGAAATATTTTTTTCCTATGTACCCGCTCACCACGAATATCATACATCTCAAGAAGACTATTTTCGGATTTGTTTTCGATTACAAAGAATCCCGATTTAGCAGGATTTGGGTATAGTACAAACAATTTATCATTGGGTGATTCTTCTGCTAAATATGTATTGCTTTCGCATTTGACCATGGCGACCCAACCTGATTTTGTCTGGTAACTATCAGAATGAAATGCAAAGGTAAGCGACCCTGATGTATTATCTGCCAATACAATTTCTGGGGAGTCAGAGCCACAAAATCTACCAATGAGTGGCGCATCCGTTGAGCTTCCATCAAATATCTTCAGCCAGTCGAATTCGCAATTATGATGGTATTCAAGTTCGAAAGCAGTAAAAATTATCTTGATGGAGTTTCCGGGCTCATCAGGAACAAAAGTCATTACAAAATCCTGCTCATTGCCATAATTTCCCTCATTTCCTCCCGGATCTGTAAAAAGAGCAAAACAGGTGCAAATGGTATCATTTTGCATAGAGAAGTTTTCTGCTGCAAAAATATAATCTTTTTTCACTATGCTGTCGCTATACTCATTGTTTGATACTTTCAGACTAACATTATATTCACCAGGTTCACTGTATCTGATGTTTGATGGGTTTGCTTCGGCTGATGATGAAGGATTTCCGCCCTCAAAATACCATTGCCAGGTATCTGGTAATCCAAATGAATTGTCTGTGAAACTAACGGACTGGTTTAATGCAACACAGGATTTACTTGCTTCAAAGTCGGCGATTAATTCTCCTTTAACCAATTTAACGTTAAGTATGGTTGTATCATAATTGATAACTGAAACATCGTATATAGTTTTAGGGTGATAACCTTTACTTGAAAAAGTAACATCATAGGTACCCTCATAAAGCAAACGAAAATACTTACCAGTAGAATCAGAAAATACCCATGAACTATCTATGTCATGATTTTCTATATAAACTTCAGCAAACAAAGGTTCACCGGTTGAATTGTCGGAAACCATGCCACGTAAACCATACAATCCCTGCTCCATATAGCCAAGCAGAGACCTGTAATTGTATTCCCAGTATGATGGTAAAAGATTAGCATCAGGAAACTTTGTATGCGACAATTCCAGTGTAAATTCCCTGCATTGATGGAAATAATTCATATAATCCTGTCTGCCACCACTGATGGTATACCATTCGTATCCATTGGTAACTCCATTGTTTTCATCCGTCATGTAGCCGGGTGGGGAAAAATATTGCGCCGTGTCAGCGTATTCACGGCAAACCATGATCCAC
>CAZTAW010000006.1:0-11446 GCA_964611705.1 uncultured Bacteroidales bacterium | reverse complement strand
GGTTTCATCAGCAGGCTTGGTGCTCCATGTATCCCAGGGGTAGTTACACAATTCCGCACCTCCGTGAAGGTTACACGAAAGGGTAAAATGCTGTTGCGTTGCTAAATCCATAAAAATCACTGTTTCCGTTTGCCAGGCATTACCATCCGGGTGAGGGCCGTCTTCCGGATCCGGGAAGTTTCTGTTCGGATCTACTCCATTAGCATTGAAGCGATTAGGATTAAGAATTGTATCATTTCCGTTTACATATGTACCATCAGGATTGGCCAGCGGATTAATCCAAATTTCCATATTGTTGATGATGCTGGTTATTCTTTCATTCGTGCCATAATTCGAGAGAAGATAATCAATTAAACGTAACATCAATACATAACTGACAACTTCATCGCCATGCATACTTGCAGTATAAAGAAACTCCGGTTCCTGCTCATTGACCGTTACATCATCGGAAATTTTAACTGCAAGTATTTTTCTGCCACTACTTAAAGTACCCAGATCAAAATATTCACATATCTCAGGGTAATCACCGGCAAATTGTTGCATCATGCTAACATAGGCATCATAATCAGGATAAAAATCCCAAGTGTTGTTCTTGAAGTCAATTTCCTCATAACTTAGTGTTAGTGGATTGGGATTGGTGGTTCCCGGGTGTGGTAAAATATTGTATTGTATATCAAAACTCATAAAATCCATGAAAGAATCTCTGGACGCATAGGCGTATACTTTCCCGTCTATTACTTTATCAATACTGACCGTTTTTGAGAGCGCTTTTAAAAATCTACTGCTTGTTAGTTGAAAAGTGAAATACACTTCTGTTTTATCATTTGAAATGCGATTCCAAAGGGAATCATATTGCGGATGATCCTGACCGGATGCAAACAGTGTGAAACAACAGATAATTACTGTAATTTTATTTTTCATGATTTTTTCATTAAGTGAATTTCTGTTGAAAAACAATAAATGATATCTATTTATGCAACATATTTAATCTGTTGTGTCATTTCGGATAGTTTCTTTAATTTATACAAAACAGATTTTTTAACTTTCACAAGCGGAAGCCTGAGATTATTTGCACCAAGCCCGCTGAAGTCAATCAATGCCTTCACCGGAGGCACTTTAGCTTCTTCATAAACTAATTTTAAAATGGGGTAAATTTTTGAATATGTTTCTTTTGCCTCCGGGAAATTCATGTTTTTCAAGTGTTCAATCATGCCTGATACCTGTTCCGGTAGAGCATTTGCCAGTAATGAAGTACAGGCATTGGCTCCCATGCATGTTAATGGATATGCGTAGGGGTCACCGGAAATATAGATAAAAGAATTGTTTTTCCTTGTAAGAATATCCAGGCTGCTATCAAAGTTTTCGCAAAAATCAACAACACCAATTATATTTTTGTGAAAATGAACCAAGTCGTTCATTACTTCAACATTCAGGTTTGAGCTGACACTGTTGTTTCCGTTGAGCAAAAACACAGGTACTTTGCTCACTCCGGCAATTTGCTTAAAGTGATTGAACATCCCCTTCCGTTTTGGTTTTCCGTTATGCAGCGGGCAGTCAACCATTAAGGCATCAATTCCATTATAATCAAGCCTTGTTATTATGTTAATGGATTCCTGTGTATTGTCGGCTTTTATTCCTGAAATAACGGGTACACGTTCGCAAACAATATCGGCAATCACATTTCTTACGGCTGTTTTTTCATCTCTTGATAACGATGCTACTTCCGCAAAGGATGATAGCGTTACCAGGAAGTTTACACCTTTGGCAAGTGCATTTTCAATTATTTTTTCAATAGAGGAAAAGTCTATTGTTCCGTAGCGGTGAAACGGTGTAACCAGGGTTAATCCGGTTCCTTGAAATTTCTGAATCATTTTTAAGATGGTTTGATTATTTCAAGATAATGATAAATATTATTCAAATGATCGTGCAAACCAAGCTTTGCATTTTTGGATAAAATAATATCATAAAAAGCTGATGAATAACTCCGGTTGTCCCCTACCTTCATTTTAGCTGCCGATGCACCCGCAATGTATTTCAGGGCAATGGATTCTAAGTTACTCAGATCAATCAGAATGTCAAATTCTTCTTTAATAAAATCATTAATGTAGTTGTTGTGAGGCACCCCCCATATATTAATATCTTTTTCTGAAAAATAATCAAAGCTTAACTTGGGAAGAAATTTTTGAATGTCCTTTTTATTTTTGACAAATCCGAGAGCCTTTACCTGTTTACCCTTATTTTGCAGGCGAGACACAAAAGCTGTGATCATTTTATACGTGATATTATCAGTAAGTACATATAAAACTCCTATATGCCTGGCATTATTTAAGTTGATCGTCTGCCTGTTTCGTTGGCATTTTCTGATCTTCGAATTGACGATCAGTTGCCCTATTTTATTTTTAATTGAACCTGCCAAAAAAATAATTATATTTATATATTGCTATTGTTATGTATGTTTTTAAAACAATCTATTATCTTACCGATGTACAAACTGTGATAATCTATAAGCTTATCACTTAAAAAAGGGGTTAATCCGCATTTTTTTACTTTATCAACATCTTTTCCTGAATGCTTATCACAGTAATTTAAAGTACTCTTATGTGATTTGTCTAAAAAATAAAGTGTGAAGTTATCATTTTCGCCTGCAGTTATATGCATCCAATCAAAACCAATGAGTTGAATGTAATTTTTGTTTATTTCACGGTCAACAATCCTTTTGAATTTTTTTTTCATTGTTTAACTGTTAATGGCGATGAAGTGATTACAAATTTAAAAAATTACTTACGCGAAAAGCGGAATTAATTGATTTTTTTTACTTTTCTTAAATCAAGAAGGTTTATAGGGTTACTGCCCAGGCCAATGATGTTTTTACGTACAAACCTCAAAACCTGATCATAATAAAGCACAACAACCGGAGCTTCTTCAATGATGATCTCGTTCATTAGCTGGTAATTTCTGATTCGCAATGAGTCGTTCATAATGGTCTGTGATTTTTCGTAAAGGCAATCAAAAACCGGATTTGAAAAGTGTGTATAATTGGGGCCTGAAGGACAGAAGTTTTTGCTGTAGAACATTGAAAAATAGTTTTCTGCATCAGGGTAATCTGCAATCCATGACGCGCGGAAGAACTCAAGCCTGGCCTGTGCTTTCATTTCACGCAATGCACCGGGAGGATTTACATCAATTGAGATTGGAATCCCCAGTTCTGAAAGTTGATCCTGAATGTATTTGCAAAGATCAAGATACTCGGAGGTTGTGTTTAACCGGATTTCTGGTAATCCATTTCCATTCGCATAACCGGCTTCGCGGAGAAGTTGCCGGCTTAAATCGGGCTTGTAGTCAAATAATTTACAATTGATTGAATCGAATGCAGGTAACCCGAGCGGAATAATACCCCATTTTCCCGGAGTGCCAATTCCGTTTCTGAGATATTTAATCATTTTCTGCCTGTTGAATCCGTAATTGATCGCTTTTCTGACTTTTATGTTGAGCAATGGATTGGAGGTTCTATCCGAAATAGATGTGTCAAGGAGTATTCCCAAATACTCGGTATTCAGATAAGGCTGGCTGATAAGTTTAAAACGCTTACTATATTTCGGGTTGAGCCTGCCTCTTTTTGTTAACAGCTCATCTTTATAATTGGGATCAATTCCTGAAAGAAAATCGAGATTGCCTTTCACAAATTCAAGAAAAGCAGATTGTTTATCTTTCAGGAATGACACGGCAACAGCATCAAGAAAAGGAAGGCGCTGATCACCATATAATTCGAAATAATTTTCGTTTTTAACCAGAACAAGCTTTACCCCTTCTTTCCATATTTTAAACCTGAACGGCCCTGTTCCGACGGGATTTTTTCTGAAATCTTTTCCAAAATGCCGGATGATTTCATAAGGCACTACCGAACAATACTTCATGCTAAGAATACTCAAAAAGGCAGGAAAGGGCTTTTCAAGCTCAATTTGGAACACAGAATCATTCAAAGCAGTAAAACATGTTTTGCCTTCTTTCTTTTTAACGTTGTTAAAAACCCAGGCACCCGGTGACAAAACTTTGGGATCAAGTATCCTGTTAAAACTCAATACAAAATCATTTGCGGTTACTTTATGTCCTTTCCCGTCTTTAAACAAAGGGTGATCATGAAAAAAAACATCATCCCTTAAGTTGAAGGTGTAAATGAGTCCATCTTCCGAGATTGTCCATTCTTTAGCTATTGCCGGTTTAACTTTCAGCTTGTTATCAAGCTCAACCAATCCATTATATAGTTGATTGCATCCCCAGATATTGGCCAGGTCTTTTGCATAAGCCGGATCGAGAGAACTTATCCCAACAGCCTCATTATAGCGAAACACCGTTTTATTAGTATCTCCCTTCTCGAAAGAACAGGAAATAAACAGGAATAAAATAATGCCAGAGAGTATATATTTCACTTCTTTTTTCTTACGATTCCAAAGATAGGATTTCAATTTGAATCATACCAAAATAAACAGACAAAATATGCTGAATGCCTTGATATTGGCTAATGAATTTGTTATCTTTGTTTAAATCGTTGCAATAGGGCACAACTCATGGAGGATGTTTTTATAAAATATATGAACCAGCGTTTTCAATTGCGGCATCTGGATGACAGGTCTCAAAAACATCCTGAAAAAACCGAAGAAGGTCCTGTTATCACTATTTCAAGGGAAGTTGGCTGTTCCGGTGACAAATTTGCCAGGTTGCTTGCACAACGTATTAACCGAATACTTGATCAGCAGGGAAAACGGCAAAGCTGGAAATGGGTCAATAAACAGATACTGTCTGATTCCGCCGATCAGCTTGGTGTTGATGTATCAAAGATACGTTATGTTTTTAAAGCAGAACGCAAGGGTACCATGGATGAGATCATCGGTGCTATTTCTTCAAAGTATTATAAAAACGACAGGATCATAAGGAAAACAGTTAAAAAGGTTGTTGACCAGCTTGCCTGGCAGGGAAAAATTATTATTGTCGGCCGTGGCGGTGTTGCTTTTACAAAAAATGTTCACCTGTCTCTTCATATTAAATTGATGGCACCTCTGCCCTGGCGAATTGATGTTATCAGTAAAAAGCATGGTATTTCGCAGGAGGCAGCCAGGAAATATGTTATTGAGGTTGACGAAAAAAGAAAACAGCTTGTTGATATCTTCATGGAAAAAAAAGCTGATGACAGTATTTTTGACCTCATTCTGAACTGTGAAACAACAGACATTGAAGAAAGGTTAACCACCGTTATCAATATCCTTGAAAAACGAGAAATAATTTAAAGTGTTAATTTAGGTGCATCAAATTTAGTTTAGCTGCCTTGGGTGGAAAACCCTCTCTTTTAGCAGGGCATGATCAACCAGGTCAATCATTTCATCAATATAATGAAACCTTAAGCCTTTGATATAATCATCCTTAATGTCTTTAATGTCTTTCTTGTTTTCGGAAGATAATATCACATCCTTGATTTTTGCCCTTTTGGCAGCCAGAATTTTTTCCTTTATTCCCCCAACAGGCAGAACTTTTCCTCTCAGGGTAATTTCTCCTGTCATGGCAAGTTTAGCCCTGACCTTGCGTTGTGTGAATGCACTTGCAAGAGCTGTAAACAAAGTAATACCGGCAGAAGGACCGTCTTTGGGTGTGGCACCCTCAGGAATATGAATATGTACATTCCAGTTTATAAATATATCAGGATCTATCTCAAGATCATCACTATGTGCTTTCAAGTATTCGTAGGCAATGGTGGCTGATTCTTTCATCACATCACCAAGATT
The DNA here is from genome assembly GCA_964611705.1 of uncultured Bacteroidales bacterium. Lineage (GTDB taxonomy): Bacteria > Bacteroidota > Bacteroidia > Bacteroidales > JAIOZK01 > JAIOZK01. The sequence goes on along the minus strand of CAZTAW010000006.1, from coordinate 5,672 downwards.
ACCGGTAAGTGTGAGGTTACCTTTTCCTTTGCTCAGGCTAACCTCAACAAAAAGTATTTCACCTCCTACGGCTGTCCATGCCAAACCTGTTGCCACCCCAGCAATCTGATTGTTAAGTTCCTTATCTTTTTGATAATGGGCAGGGCCTAATATCTTAATAAGATCTTCATTGTTTACTTTCTTGTTGTAATCTTCTCCCATCGCAATATACCTGGCATTAAAGCGAAGTATTTTTGATATTGTTTTTTCGAGTGACCTTACACCTGCTTCGCGGGTATAATTTCCGATGATATTTTCAAGAATCTTTTTTGAGAAAACTACCTGGGATTTTTTTATTCCGTGTTCTCCTAACTGTTTTGGAATGAGGTGTTTTTTTGCGATCTCAATTTTTTCTTCCTGCAGGTAACCACTCAGGTTAATAATTTCCATCCTGTCTTTGAGCGCCGGATGTATGGTTTGCAGTGTGTTTGCTGTACCGATAAACATTACTTTTGAAAGATCATATTCAACTTCAAGGTAATTATCCATAAAAGTTGAGTTTTGCTCAGGGTCAAGCACCTCAAGTAATGCAGCCTGCGGATCACCGCTGATGTTCGCGCCGCTTACCTTATCAATTTCATCAAGAACAAAAACCGGATTGGATGATTTTATCTTACGGATTCGCTGGATGATCCTGCCCGGCATAGCTCCAATGTATGTTTTTCTATGACCACGCAGTTCGGCCTCATCACGAACGCCTCCCAATGATGTTCTTATGTATTTGCGCCCAATTGCCCTGGCAATGGATCTGCCTAAAGATGTTTTGCCCACTCCCGGAGGTCCAACAAGACATAATATAGGTGATTTGAGATCTTTTTTCAGCTTGATCACAGCAAGATATTCAAGTATTCTTTCTTTAACTTTTTCAAGTCCGTAATGGTCTTCATCCAGAATTTTCTTTGCATGGTTCAGATCGAGGTTGTCAGTTGTATATTCATTCCAGGGAAGGTCAACAAACATTTCCAGATAGTTAACCTGAATTGAATACTCTGCAGCCTGGGGATTCATGCGTTGCAATTTCTTCAACTCCTGATTGAAAACATCTGCTGTTTCTTTTGACCATTTTTTTGTATTGGCTTTTCTTGTCAGCTCACTAATTTCTTGTTCGTTAGGATTTCCGCCTAGTTCTTCCTGAATGGTTTTAAGTTGCTGGTTAAGTAAATAATCTCGTTGCTGCTTGTCAATATCCGTTTTAACCTTGTCCTGTATCTGGCTTTTCAGCTCAAGCATCTGAAGCTCTTTGGTGAGGGATTCCAGCACTTTATTCGCTCTGGCTTTCAGATCGGTGATCTCAAGTAACTTTTGCTTTTCAACAATCTCAATATTCAGGTTGGAACTGATGAAATTTACAAGAAATACCGGGCTTTCGATATTCCGGATTGCAAAAGTGGCTTCCGAAGGCATATTGGGTGATTGTTTAATGATCTTAATTGACAAGTCTTTCAGAGAACCAATCAATGCATTGAATTTTACATCATGCTCGTGTTTTTCCATGATATCATAGGGCTTCACGCTTGCACGGAAATAAGGTTCGGTTTGAAGCATGTCAATCAGTTCAAATCTTTTTTTACCCTGTATGATCGCAGTTGTAGAACCATCGGGCATTTGAAGTATTTTGATAATATTGGCAACCGTTCCGATTCTGTTTAGGTCTTTAAAATCAGGGTCTTCTACTTCAGCATCCTTTTGTGCAACAACGCCTATTACTTCTTTTCCTTTGTAAGCATCCTTGATCAGATTAATTGATTTGTCCCTGCCAACTGTTATGGGAATTACCACGCCCGGAAAGAGCACAGTGTTTCTTAGGGGAAGGATGGGAAGTGTTTCCGGAATTTTTTCAGCATTCATAATTTCTTCATCATCCGAAGAAAGTAAAGGAATAAATTCTGTTTCCGCATCAATTATATCTGAAAACTCAAAACTTTGTCTTTTCCCAAAATTATTCATATGTATTAAGTCAGATTGTCAGTTGTGAAATTTTAATAAAAACTAATTAACAGCAAATGTATGAAAATCAACGCCAATGTTAAATTTTCAGGAATCATTTTTCCCAAGCTGATTTATATCTCAATATACATGCCAAAAAATTGAAGGGGAATTGGCTATCTTTTATTAATAAATGTTGAATTATAGACATGTTCAAGGATTGCTCTGTCGGTGTCGGTAAACTCAATATTTCTTCTTTTATACACTGCTTTTGCGACAGCAATGGCTTTATTGAAATCGTACTGCTGGAACCCGCTGGTACTACCCCATGTAAAAGAAGGAATAAAGTTTCTCTGGAAACCTGAGCCATAAACATTAACATAAACACCCAGAACCGTTCCCGTATTAAACATGGTATTAATACCACATTTACTGTGATCACCCATGATCAATCCACAGAATTGCAAGCCGGTTTTTACGAAAGTTTTTTCGGGGTAACACCAAAGCCGGACTTCATCATAGGTGTTTTTCAGGTTGGAATTGTTGGTATCTGCGCCAAGATTACACCATTCTCCAATAACCGACTGTCCAAGAAATCCATCATGTGCTTTATTGGAATATCCAGTGAAAACAGAATTATTAACCTCACCACCAACTTTACAATGCGGACCAATTGTTGTTCCGCCATAAATTTTAGCTCCCATTTTTACAACAGCATTGTTGCAAATTGCCACCGGACCGCGAATCATTGAGCCTTCCATTATTTCTGCATCTTTTCCGATATAAACAGGGCCTGCAGAAGCATTCAGGTATGCATGTTCCAATTTGGCTCCCTCTTCTATAAATATACCGGTTTCATTCTGAATTCGATTTGTTCCGCTGATTTTTGCTGATTTTCTTCCATTTGTAATCAGTTTTATGTCATCTTTTATGGCATCGGCATTTTTTGCAAATATGTCCCAGGTATTGTTAAGCTTGATGTAGTTCTGTTCTATTTTGATTTCATTGGTACCTTCTGTTTCTCCCTCCCCGATTTTTTCCAGGTCTGCTTCTTCCACGTGTAATGCAATAATAGTTGAACCGGCCACAATAGCTTCTTTGGGCTTGAGATTTTCTACTTTTTTTACCAGTTCGGCATTCGGGGAAACAGAACCATTGAGCAGTATATTGTTTTTACCTTTTGCAATGGGGTATTTTTTACTCAGATAATCTTCCGTTAAGCTTGATGTTTTGGTATTTAAATGCTTTTCCCATTTTTCTCGTATGGTAAGAATACCAATACGCAGATCTGCAACGGGTCGGGTAAATGTTAAGGGCAAAAGGTAATTCCTTCTGAAATTGTCAAATATAATGTAATTCATTGTGTGTAAAGGTTAATTAATTCCATCCTAATACTAAAAAACAGATTAAATGTATAAAAAGTTTGCACCAGACTATAAAAATATTAGTTAACAGCCGGTTGTTAATAAGTGCATAAAAAAAGCCCTCCGTTATTGGGGGCTTTTCCTGATAGTATGTTGCAATCAATTGTTTACTTTTTTTTGTTTTCGTAATGCTTTTTGTAACGGTTTTTAAACTTATCAACACGCCCCGCAGTATCAACAAGTTTCATTTTTCCTGTAAAGAAAGGATGCGAGGTATGAGATATCTCAAGCTTGATTAGCGGATATTCATTGCCGTCTTCCCATTTGATTGTTTCTTTTGATTTTGCAGTAGACCTTGTAATAAAGGTATATCCGTTAGACATGTCTTTAAACACCACCAACCTGTAATCTTTTGGATGAATATCTTTCTTCATTTTTATTCTGATTTTTGAAGGTGCAAAATTAGTTTTTTTTCTTTAAATACAAAAGAAATCCGGTTAATATTTTACAGTTGAAGTAAAAATTCTATGGGGTTGATATTATCGGCATAATCCCATAATTCGGGTGTTTGTGATTTACCCGGAAATATACTGCCTTCAATTTCACCGGATTGCGAAATAACACATTGTATATTTTCCTTTTCAAGTTGAAGCTTCTGATTGACTTCTTTCGTAGAATTATATTCCTCAAAATAGATCACACTAACCGGCGAGCTTATTTGTTCTTCCTTTTTAAACAATGCAAATCCGGTATCTTTAAACTCTTCACGATTAACCAGAAAGACAGATTTAAAATAATCGTAGTTATTCCTGTATTTGTGATTATCAATTACGTAACTGTAATTGTCAAGACTTGAAAACAATTTCTCCAATGAATAATTTTTAGGTATAAATAATTTGGAAACATTTCTACATCCAAGTCCGAAGTAAAGAAAAATATCCTTTCCCAATTCAGTAAGTATGGGCTGGCTTTCCTGTCCCGTAAGAACAGCAACTCCATTTCTGTTTTTTCTGATGATATTTGGATAACTTCCGAAATAATACTCAAAATATCTTGAAGTATTGTTGCTTCCGGTTGCAATAATGGCGTCAAAGTCTGATACAACTTCTTCTGTAAAGTGTATATTTTCACTGAATTGCGGTTCAATTTCTTTGAGAACTTCCGCCAGTGAGGGAAGCAGTATGTTGTCATGTGAGGAAAGCTTACCAATAAAAAGATTTCCGGTTAAGAGAATACATAAAAAATCATGAAAGCCAACAAGGGGTATATTTCCTGCCATTACTGAAACAACTTCACGGTTTTTGTTATTGTCATTAATTCTATCCCTGTACGGGTAAATCCACTTTTCGAGCTTTTTCCCATTCAGCATTGCTGCGATGGATTTAATAGCATACTTTACATGCCTTTCAATAAACCAGGGATTGTATTGTTGAATTTCACAACAAATTTTCATGAATGTTTTACGGGATGAGGACCCATCATATTTATCATCCTCAAAGCATTCCGAAGCTTCGTTTAAAAATCTTCCAAGTTCTGCAAAAGCAACTATTCTTTGTTGTATATTCATCTTGCTTCAAAATTTAGAACAAAGATAAAAGAACATAAAAGATAATTAAGCTTCAAAATAATTAGTTATAATTTATTGTTATATCTTTGCATCGTCGTTTGTTTACATTAGGAAATTAATTATAAACCACAATCAAATTTGCTAAAGATATGAAGAAGTATAATTTTTACGCAGGTCCTTCAATTTTACCGCAATATACCATGGAAAACACTGCAAAAGCTGTTTTGGACCTTGATGGAACAGGATTATCAATTATGGAAATTTCGCACAGAAGTAAGGAGTTCCAGGCCATAATGGATGAAGCAGTAAATTTGTTTAACGATTTACTCAACATTCCGGAAGGGTACTCCGTATTATTCCTTGGAGGAGGTGCATCAACACAGTTTGCAATGGTTCCTTATAACCTGCTGAACAAAAAGGCAGCCTATCTGAATACGGGCTCATGGTCAAAGAAAGCAATAAAGGAAGCCAAATTTTTTGGTGAGGTAGATGTCGTTGCTTCATCTGAAGACAAAAATTTCAATTATATCCCCAAAGGATGGGAAATTCCTTCAGATGCTGATTATTTCCACATCACCACTAATAACACCATTTACGGAACAGAGATTAAGGAAGATTTTGATGTAAAAGTTCCCTTAGTAGCAGATATGTCATCTGATATATTCAGCCGCCCGGTTGATGTTTCAAAGTATGCCATAATTTATGGTGGTGCCCAGAAAAATTTAGGTCCTGCTGGTGTAACTTTTATCATCGTCAAAAATGATATCGTTGGTAAA
>CAZTAW010000005.1:0-34144 GCA_964611705.1 uncultured Bacteroidales bacterium | reverse complement strand
AGGGATAGCTTTTGTTTTTTATAGTGAATGCCCAATTCCACACCGGTGGTATTAACTTTATCTTTATTTATCCATCGCCAGTTTCCAGTTGTATCAATAACCTCACTTTAAGCAAGATATTAACAATAATTGGTTTTAATATAAAAAGCGCTTCTGACGGTAAGAAAGCCTTGCAAATTTTTCAGGTGATAAAGAACTGGTTGAGCTATGCCTGAGAAATATTGTTGAAAGCCGTAGCCGATTTCCGTTGGACTGATTCTTCTTCCAACAAGCCTGAAACAAATCCTGGAAATTCCTCAATCCAATAAATTGATAATTATACATTAAGAGGGCACAACATCACGATATCCCATGCAGGAAAAAGAATTATCAAATAATTTCCTGCGCTCGCATCTGCTTCACCATATCCTCAGCGCTTTTTTCAATGGAGATATAATTGAGTCCGAGACTATTTTTACTTTTTTCTGCGTTCAGCCCTACGGGGTAGCCCACGTTTCGTTTCACGAATTTCCTTTTCATCACAAAAATCCAGCTAATCATATACAACATCCATTTAGGCGTTTTTTACAAATTGCCGGCAGCTTTTTGGATAGGCAAATCTGAATTTTTATTCATTTCTTTCAATTGGCAGGTTGAAATAAAAAACCGATCCTTTGCCCTCAAGTGATTCAAGCCAGATATTTCCGCCAAGCATTTCGAGATAAGCTTTTGTGATGGACAAACCCAATCCTGTACCTTCAAATGCCCGGGTATCTTTTATATCAGCCTGAACAAAGCGATCAAAAATTGCCACCTGCCGGTCCGGTGGTATGCCAATACCTGTGTCTTTAACGTAAAACTCCAAATAATTTTCCAACGCTCTTAAGCCAAATTCAATTTTGCCTTCCGGTGTATATTTAACAGCGTTCTTAAGCAAGTTGGTGAGAATTGATTGAAAAAAAGAAAGATCAGATTGTATGTAAAGCTGTCCCGGCAGATTGTTGCGATTTAAGATCAATTGTAAGCCCTTCTTTTCAGCCTCGGGCCTAAAGAAATTATAAAGATTCTCCAGCTCTTTAGCCACATCCAGTTCTGCAATATCCGGAACGACCAGACCGGTTTCAATCCTTGAAATATCCACCAAATCGTTCACTGTGTTTAACATTCGTTCCCCGCTCTTTTGAATAATACCAATGTATTTTTGCTGTTGTTTGCCAGTAAGTCCCGGCTCACTCAGAAGATCTGTAAAGCCGAGAATTCCATTCATCGGTGTCCGGATTTCATGACTCATATTTGCAAGAAAGGCTGATTTAAGGCGGTCGCTTTCTTCGGCTTTTTCTTTGGCATTGATCAGTTCTTGTTCCACTTGCTTGCGTCTCTGAATGTCTTGTTGAAGGCTTCGGGTCTTCTCTTTTACTTTCTGCTCCAAAATCTCATTGGCCTTTTCAACTTTTAAGCCTTCCTGACGCAAAAGGTATCTGTAATAAAAATCTCTTCTTGTGTAGTATTCCAGTGCATAACCTCCAAACATTCCCAGAACATTCGCACTGGCCAAAAAGAAGAGGTTGATGTAGGCAACCTTGCTATCTATTCCCGGAAACAGAAGTGTGGAAAGCACATAGGACAAAAAGATCAACCAACCTGACAGGCTTGCCCAAACAAATCGCAACCTGATCAGCATGTAGCAGTAAAAAAGAACGAGCATAGCTCCGGGGTAATAGTGATTTCTTCCAAGTTCTGGAGAAATAACGGTCATAACAACAATTCCCACTCCCGCTGTGAGCGTTGCAATTATGGCTCCAAGCTGCCACCACTTAGAAAAATTTTTGGTAAATGAAAGAATGAATATTAGAAATATAACCGGGCATACAATCAGAAAGCGAACAATGAAAAGTTGTGTTTTTACTTCAGGCAGAACCATTGAGTCCAAAAATGCAAAAAAAGTATAGTAAAGGATTCCCAGTAAAAAGGAAGTGCGCAATAAACCAATTGACGAATTAAAATAGTCCTCCTGAAACCTGCTTTCAAGTTCTCCACTGAATGCCAGGGTGAAAAAATTCAATTTAAGCGGAGGACTGTTCTGTTGAGTTTTTGGAAAAAACTTCCCTAATGACTTTCGAACTGTTTTTACCATCTACAAATATTTGAAATCCTGTGTTTGGGCATTAAATATACATAATTTCTTTGTGCAAACATATATAATTAAATTTAATCAAATTTCTCCTTTCAGTCTTTTCAGCTTTGCTTTCACGATGAGGTAGTTCAATTGAGCACCCAAAACATCCGCCTCGGCTTTTGCCAAATCCGACTTTGCTTTTATTAATCTTGTTGGCAATGATTCCCCTTCTTCAACAGCATCCGATATCAGCTTTACTTCTTCTTTCCTGGCTTGCAAAGCCAGCCTGGCTGTTTCGATCAATTTTTTCGCGTAACTAAGATTAAGGTATCCCTTCTCAACTTCATTCCTGACAGTTTGTCTTTCGTATTCAAAATCCTCAACAGCTTCTTTATGCAGTGCATTTCTTTGCTTTACAAGCGCTTTTCTTTCACCGGAAGAGAAAATATTCCACTTCAGATTGAGCCCTGTCAGGAAATAGGCATCAGGATTTAAAGGAATTCCATGATTGTAATTATATTGCATGAAATAGGTTAGTTCAGGTATGTATTCCTTTTTTGCAGCCATAATTCCGAGTGAAGCCTTTTGCATTGTCAGATCAGCGATTCTCAGATCGTAATTGTTTTGCCTGGCCATGGACAGGATTTCCGAAAGATCAGCAGTTTCATCTATCTCAATTTGAACGGGCATTAGTGCAATTTCCATCTCATCATCCAGGCCGGTCAATTGCCTGAATGACAATAAATAAGATTGCCATTTGTTGCGGATTTGAATCAGCTCCTGCTCTTTTTCATGAATCTCGGCTTCAAGGGCTTTTACATCAATTTCTAAAATCTCACCCGCTTTCCATGCATTGAAAACATCCTGATATTCAGCTTCCTTATACTTGATCTCAAGCCCGGCAGCATCCAGCTTTTTTGATTCAAGCAGTATACCATAGAACAATTCAGTAACACCCAGTTTTATTTCTGAAACTACATCTTCTTTTTTTATCCGGGTGATTTTCAGGTCTGTTTCGGCTACTTTCCTACCGGTATTTACCTGTGTTAACTGGCTGAGCGGTTGATAAACACTCACATTGGTTTCGTAAAAGAATTCATCCCCATGAACCAGTATCATATCTTTGGGAGGAAGCGGGAAATATTCCTTTAACATTTCATCAATCCATCCCACCTCAATAAGGTCATCATAAATATGATTGAATTCCCCTTTATACACGTGAATATTTGGATCGCTGTTGTAACCGAATGTTCCTTCTGCAACAACCCGCGGAAAATAATTACTTTTCATCTCACTGAGCTGCCCTTCGGAATTTTCTATTTTATACTGAAATATCTTGATCAGGCGATTGTTGTTTTCGGCCATTTTTTTTGAACTCTCAAGGTCAAGATAAAGTGTATCCTGTGCATAAATCAAAACCGAGGTAAAAGCCAAAAACAAAAATATGATAGTTTTTCTGTACATACTTACTTCGTTTTATCAATCATTTTTTTTCTGAAAACCATTCCGTACAATGCCGGTATTACCAAAAGGGTAAGGATCATGGAAACAAATATTCCGAAAGCAAAAACGCTTGCCAGGGGTGCCCAAAGAGGGTCTTTCAGAACAATCATGGGCACAACACCAATGGCAGCAGCCATCGTTGTCAGGAAAATGGGTCTTAGCCTTCGTTTTGCTGATTCAAGAGCTGCTTCGTGATAACTCACTCCCTCATCTCTGACGAGACTATCCGAGTAATCAACAATGATCAGTGCATTTCTGATCACAATTCCAACCAGAGCGATCAAACCAACAAAAGCAGTAAAACTGAAAACATTGCCGGTTATCACCAAACCAATCATAGAACCGAAAAGTGTAAGCGGAATGGAAACCATGATGATCAAAGGTCTTGCGGCATCCTTAAATTCATACAACAAAATCATAAAAATACTGATCAAACTTATGATCAAAGCAATAATCATATGGCCAAAAGTTTCGTTCTGGTTTTTAATATCCCCTCCATATTCCAGCTTATAACCGGGTGGCAACTCCAGCGCGTCAATATGCGGTTGAATATCTGTCTGTATCTCCGAAGCCAGTGTTCCGGTTTTAGGTTTACAACCTGTGGTTAAAGCTGGTATTCCATTTCTGCGTGTGATCTTGCCGGTTTGCCACACAGGGTAAATATCCGCAATCTGTCTTACAGGAATATATTTTTTAGTAATCGGTGAACCGATATAAGTATTGGCAACATCACCGAATTCATTTCTAAGATTTTTTTCCAGCCGTAAGGTAATATCAATCGGATCATCACCTTCCCATAAAGTTGAAACCGGAGCGCCATGAAATCCGGCTGCCAGTAATCCGGCTATTAACTCCGTAGTGTACCCCATCTGGTTGGCAATTTCATCCTTTACGTTTACCTTTAATACATAATTATCATCAAAATCCTGTCTTATCAGCCGGTTACCCTGTGCTTGCCTGAAAATATCTTTGATCTGATTTCCAATACTTTTAAGTTCGGAAATATTATTCCCATAAACCCTGACCTCAACCGGTGATGTCACCGGTACTCCCTGAGAAAATTGCATAACATCAACTTTCGCATCCGGGAAGTAGTCTATCAGCATTTTTTCATAATATACGGCTAGTCTTTCGGTTTCCTTGGTATTGGTAGTATTTACCAGAAACATGGCATAACTTTCTTCCGGAAAAACAGGCGAAAAGCTATAATAAACACGGGGAGCGGAAGTTCCTACAAACGAGGCAAAAGCTGTAATATTGGTATCTTCCGACAGTATCTCCTCAATTTTTTTTACGTCCGATAAAGTAACATCATATTTCGTCCCCATGGGTTCAAAAACCTGGATCACAAACTGGTTGCGCTCAGCTTTCGGGAAAAATTGCTGTTTTGGTATATTCATGATCAGAACTCCCAGAATCACTGTAATCACGGCCATGACAATTGTTAAAGCCTTTTGTTTCATGCACCATTCAATTCCATGATCAAAAAGGGTCTGGATAATACCAAGCATTGAGAATTTTTTCCCCGTTTTATTCTTGGTAGTGGTTTCTTTTTTTAATCCTTTCCTGATAAAAATATAGGCAAGGAAAGGTGTTAAAAAGTATGCCACAACCAGCGAACAGGTCATTGAAATGGCAACTGTTATTGGTAATGTAATCAAAAACTGACCTGTAGCTCCACTCAACATAAATACAAGCGGTAAAAAGGCCATGATGATTGATAAGGTTGAAGAGAAAAGCGGAACTGAGAATTCCGTGGCACTCTTCCAGGCTGCATCAAAACGACTCATTCCCCTGTCGAGTTTATCAACATAATTATCAATCACGACAACGGCGTTGTCAACTACCATTCCAAGCACTACGATCAAAGAAGCCAGGGAAACCTGTTGTAATTCGTACCCAAACAAGTTCAAAAACGAAAAGGTCATCCCTATGGAAACCGGAATTGAAATAGCTGCAATCAATGCTATATGGAAGGGCAACAATAACATTATTGTAATTATTACCGCCAAAACAGCAATAACAAATTCCCGCATAAAGTCGTTAACAGCGCTTTTTACTACTTCCGGCTGGTTATTGATTGTGTGAAATTTCAGATCATCGGGCAGGCGTTTTTTTATCTCTTTCAGAGCTTCATCTACCTGTTCACCGAATTTTACAATGTTATTTCCCGGTTGCATTTGCAATGAGATCAGCATCACATTATTGTTGCTACCATTGATTCTGATGCGCTGTGAGGGCTCAGTAAGCTTTCGTTCTACCCTGGCTATATCTTTTATCCTCACAATTGATCCTTCGGGCGAGACACCTGCTATCTGTTCTTTGATTTCATTGATATTGGAATACAATCCGGTTGTATACAAATTTACTTTTGATTGTGCCGATTCTACATAGCCCGAGTATTGTATTGTATTTTGTGTTTGCAGTACTTCAACAACCGATTCAATATCAATACTGAACTGCGAAATTTTTTCAGAGTTAAAAGAAACTTCAATTACTTCTTTCTGATAACCCAGGTGATCAATTTTCGAAACAGAAGGTATTTGTCGCAATCTGTTTTCAATCTCATCAATATAGTTTTGAAGTTCGCTGTATGAGTGCTTCTCAGTTTCAACCCCGATCAACAAAGCTACTACATCCCCGAAATCAGAATCCACAATGGGACCGATAACTCCCCCGGGTAATGTAGTTTTAGATAACTGAAACAAACCCTGCCCAAGTCTTTCCCAAAAAAGATCGGGCAGATCAACCCTGTCCTGCAGGGTAACTGTGATCACCACCAAACCATCTCTTGTTGTGGAATAAGTTTCATCTTTTTTTACTTCCGAGTAGGTAAACAGCTTACTCTCAATCGGTTTTGTAACCTGCTCCTGTACCTGCTTTGCAGTGGCACCCGGATAAAAAGCAACAACCAAAGCCTGTCTTACCGTGATTTCAGGAGAAGAACGTCTTGGCATAGTCATCAGGGAATAAATACCTGCAATAAAGATGAGGGAAATGGTTACAAGTGATACCTGGTGATTTTTTAATGATGAACGTATAATATTCATATCTGTGTATTCGAAAAGATTAATTAAGAATTTTTACCTCTGCACCTTCATAAAGTTTGTTTACACCCTCAGTAACTATATAGTTACCATTTTTAATACCTTCGGGAATTTCAACCTTATTTCCTATGGCTTTTCCGGTTATAATCCGAATCTTTGTGGCTTTGTCATTTTTAACTGCAAATACGTATGTATGACCATTTGCATCAACGACCACAGCTTTGGCAGGAATTGAAATTATTTCAGCCATTATTCCTGTTGGTATCATCAGCATGGATATCATTCCGGGTTTCAGCCGAAAATCATTATTCATAAGTGTAACCTTAACCGGAAAAGATCTTGCATATGGATCAGCGACCTGACCAATACGGCTGATTACACCATTATACAAGGTATCATTAACGGCCGGTATTTTTACCTTTACCTCCATGTTTAGCTCCAGATTATTGATTTCATTTTCGGGGATAGCGGCTTCAGCAAAAACCTTTTTGGTATGCACCAGGCCAAAAACAGGCAGTCCCTGCGGAATGATCTCTCCGGGTTCTATTCCTTCAATGGCAATCCATCCGTTATCAGGAGCATAAGCAGTTGTTTCTTTCAGTTGTTTTTTCTTGAATTCATAATCTGCTTTTGCTTCTTTGTAAAGGGCTTTGATTTTATCATAATCACTTTCGGTAAGACTGCCTTTATCGTATAGTTTTTTCAGACGGTTGTACTCCTGGCTTGCTTCCATAAACTGGGCCTCAGCCGCCTGAAGCGCCAGCTCATAATCACGGGGTTCAAGGGAAGCGATCATATCTCCTTTTTCAACGTACTGACCTTCAACTACCTCAACGGCTTGTACTTTGCCAGCTACCATAAAACCGAATTTCACAATTTTAAAGGGTACGATATTGCCACTGTACTGATAAACTTCTTCCTGCTTACCAGACTTAATTTCAATACCTCTGACCGGAATAACACTGGCTTGCTCGGTCTTTTTTCTCTCGGTACAGCCGATAAAAAAGGAAGTGAAAAGTAATAAGAAACAATAGTTGCGTATACTCATATTTTTAATTTTGATTTTTTAATGAATCAGACAAGATGTAAAAATAAGTATTTTTTAAACTTTCACGAATATATCAAGTCAAATTGGATAAACAAAAAAATCAACAACCATGAAAAAATTAATACTTATGTTCATTGCCGGTGTTGCAACAGCAACAACACTCATGGCACAAAATTTCGAAATACCGGAAATAGTTAATGAAAAGCTTGAAGCCGAAGCCCTTGACCTTTCAATAACACCTGATTATGAAGAGGTTGATCTTTCGGAAGAAAACTATTATGAGTATGTTTACCGGCAGGGCGGAACTGACACCATCATCGGATTTGTCTGGAATAAAGATACCCAAAGCTGGAAAAAACACGACAGGATCATCAAAATATATGATGCAAATGAACAGGTGGTTGAAAAATTCTATCAATATCTGAACCCGAATCACGGTTGGATAAACGGTTTGCATTTTACATATACTTATGACGATGCCGGAAACCGCACTGAGAAAACAGTTCAGATTTGGCGCCGCATCAACCAGGAATGGGTTAACCATTTTCATCGCTCCAATGTTTTTAATTCCTTTAATAAGCTAATTAAAGCTACAACCCAAAGATGGTCAATTGACTCAGCCATCTGGATCAACAGGCACAACAGATCATTCTATTATAATGAGGATACTTTGAAAGCGGATACCATTAAAGTATGGGGTAAATATATGCAGACCTGGAAATATAAAAAGATGCACAAATTCCATTATGATATAGACGGAAATTTAAAGGCACGTATGGCTTTCCAGTGGAAACACAGTTCGAACATCTGGGCACTTGATCACAGAACCCTTTTCGGTTATAACAACGATGGATGGCTAAAAGGTGTTAAAATACAGGCTTATAAACCCATCCATCAGGTATGGATAAATAAGGCACGTCATGCTTTTGAATATGATGCCGATGGTAACAGAACCCTCAATCTGAAAGAAATTTGGGAAAAGCATGATTGGATTGGTGTTGAAATGAGATTGTTTCAGTATAATATAAATGATAATCTTACCCAGGCTGTATTCAAAGCAAAAAAGCCCTGGCATCCGACCTGGCATAATCTGAAAAAAGTAAATCTTGCCCATGATGATAATGGAAATATCGTGAAAAAACTGGTACAAAACTGGAGCGAATATTTCCAGATGTGGTACAATCACAGATTATGGAAAATGATTATCAGTGCAAAAAGCGGTTATGCAGGAATTGATGACCTGAACAATAATACGGAAAAAATAGAGATCAGCTTTGCCAACCCATACACAAAAGGAATACCTGTTACAATAAGCGGTTTGCAACCAGGACAATACCAGGTTCATGTTGTTGACTTATCAGGCAAAATTGTTTTCAAAACAGAAATTGAAAGCAATGCTGAAGTTTTTATTAACGATGATTTGCACAAAGGTGTTTACATAATAAGCCTTGTGAAAAACAATCAATTGATCAGCAAGCAAAAAATGATTGTGGCAAATTAATATTTCACGCTTTTCAATATACATCACCCTGCTTAACAGGCTTTGGCTATTGGAGTTAGGCAGGGGTTTTTTATTCAACAATGGATGGATTAGAATAATATTTTGAATCTTCTTTTACTGATATTGAATTCTCCAAATCATTCGAAAAGCCTTATGCCATATGTACCTAAAATTGTGAGAACAATACTCCAGATAATCGTTCCCAGCGAAACCCATAATAAAAGGTTTTTTGTTCTTTTCACAACCATCATACCCAGTATCATCACTACCGGCTGTCCCAGAAAAAGTGTTCCGATTAAACCCAGGCCCGGACATCCGTATTTTATGAAGATTTTGCGAACCCTTCCTTCTTTTTTTTCTTTTGATTTTTCTGAAAAAAACTTTAGAAACAAACGTTTAATCCCGGTACCAAAAAAATAAATCATTACAACACAGGTTAAAGCACCAAGAGCAGTCATTAAGGCAATATAAAAAGGTGGAACTTTAAGGATAAAACCTACAGGAAGCGCTTTCCACATACCTGTAACACCGGTAAAATATATTATCAGAAGGTCATAAAACTCCATAAAAATGTTTTTTGTACCTTTTAACCGATTGCCATATCCTCATTCCATTTTATTTTGGGAGGCCGGCCACCTTTGTTAACTCCTTCAACAAAATGATCAACACAGGTTCGGGTAAATTCATGATATCCGCCTTCTAAAGTTCCAAAAACATTCGAGAATGTTCTTTTCAGCTTGAAACCTATCTCATAAAACAGTTTCAGGGAATAGTTCAGGCTTAACATCTTATCTTTTCTATAACCATCAAAGCCGGCAGAAACGCCTACTATATCCGGCTTGAAATCTATCGCAGCCATTATTATCTTTTCAAATACATTCCAGAAATCCTTATCTCCGCTACCCGGAACCAGGGGAATATTCAGGGTAAAACCTTTGCCTTCTCCTTCCCCATTTTCTTCTGCCCAGCCTGTCATGGGATAAGTATATATTTGATGGATACTACTGTAAAATACCTTGTTGCTCTTATAAAAAATTTCCTGTGTGCCGTTTCCATGATGGGCATCAAAATCAAAAATAAAAACCTTTTTGCCTTGGTTTACAAGCCTTTGTGCAGCAATAGCAATATTGTTAAACAGACAAAATCCCTCGGCCTTATGAATTCCGGCATGATGACCGGGCGGCCTAACCACAGCAAAATCGTTTTGTTCGGAAGCCAATACAGTGAGCCCTATTGAAAGCATTGCGGCTTTCCATGAATCTTTGTTTAATCTGATCTCGGCTAGTTGGGTATTGTTATTACAGGCATGCCTGATCTTGTCAATATATTTCTCACTATGTATAAGGCTTAGAAACTCCTCACCATCAAAACAGGTGTCTTCAACGTCAGAAAAATTCTTAACTCTATATGCACCTTCAAACGCACAATTTACATTGTGAAGCAAAAATTGTTTGTTAAATAGTAATCTCATAAAATCCGGCTCCGCCTGTTAGAATTGCTTTAAAAAACAACCGCTTACTGCAAACGTTATTACAAAGAAAAGAATATTTTTTAATTTAATAGCAGAACAAGCATAATCATTGTAAAACAGGATGAAAAGAAAGTTGCAAAAACAAGGACGGATGTAAGTTCAGCGTCATCACCGAATTTTTTTGCAAATATTGCCGTCATGGCAGCCGTCGGCATGGATGATTCAAGTATTACAATCTGGTGCTGAAGTGAATTAAGATCATAGATCAATCCCTGCCCGTATGAAAGCAAAGGCTGAACAATTAGTTTGATCTAAACAGCAATCAGTAACCTTTCGGCTTCAATATCAGCCTTCGAAAGGGCATAAAAAATCAAGGAAGGTAAGGTTAAGTTGATGATGACAGAAGAAAAAATTCCGCTGTGTTTTTCACGAAAAACACCTAACATGCGTAAGAGCATACCAATGAAGATAAGAAATACCAAAATGGTAATGGATTCAATAGCTGTTTGCTCAAACATAGTTTCAGAATATTATAAAGATTAAAAGTAGGAATATATCAGCTTACTGCAACAAGATTTACAGGAAAATTTCAACAAATAAGCCATAATCAAATTGCTAGTAATAAGTAAGCAGCTTTAGTTTTCCGGCTTTTTGCAAAAACCAGAATTTCATCCTGTCTTTTGTAAATAAAATAAACTCATTTAGTTCTTTATAGAAAGATAATCCAAACGCGTATACTTCTCTTTCTGAATAAACATTTCCTTTAACAGGTATTACCATTTTAGATTTATTTTTGGTGTTGAAAAAACAGATTCATTCCAGTCTGCAGGTTCTGCAACCAGCAGATTATAGCCTTCTTTACGACAATTGGGGCAAACATTATTTATTTCGGAAAATACCGTATTACAGCGTTTGCAGCGCATTAAGGCATTTTTTCTTTTGCCTGAGATTATTTTTCGAAACATTTTACCGGATTTTGAGCTACAAAGAAAATATCCATGTCTGGATTATTCGTTAAGAAATTATAAAGAAACCCTGATTTTTATGTAACCGGAAATTTAAAAAAAAAGACGGTTTTGTAGCTTCATTATGCAAATTAAAACCTTATTTTTGAAGTAAATCTAAAACCATTTATCATGAAAAAACTACTATCATTTGCAATTATTCTCTTTTTTAGCGCTAACTGCATATCAGCGCAAGATCTTGATGAAATCCTGGAAGATCATTTTGAATTTATCGGACAGGATAAACTAAACAAAGTAAACACACTTAAACTTGAAGGTGTTGCATTGAACCAGGGTCAGGAATTTCCTTTTAGTTTGATCTTTAAAAGGCCTGATAAAATGAGGATTGAAATTGACATACAGGGGCAAAAAATAATACAGGCTTTTGATGGCGAAACAGCCTGGGGAATTATTCCTTTTAGCGGAACTGCCGATCCACAAAAGTTTGGTGAAGACCAGGCAAAAGGCATGCAACTGAACTCGGATATTGATGGCGCTATCTACAATTACAACGAAAAAGGTTATACAGCCGAACTGATAGGTGAAGATGAAGTTGAAGGAACACCTGCTTATAAAATCGAACTTACAGATGAAGATGGAGACCAAATGATTTATTTCATTGATGTTGAAAACAATGTGATATTAAAGCAAATCACCAAAATGACTATACAGGGGCAGGAGGTTGCACCGGAAACATATTTTAGTAACTATAAGCAAATTGATGGCATTGTATTTCCCATGGAAAATGAAACCAAAATGAATGGAATGATGGTAAGGCATGCAAAAATTGACACCGTTTTAATGGACATTGAAATTGATGATGCCGTATTTTCAATGCCGGTAGAGAAACCCAGCGAAGCAGCACCAGAAGAAGAATCTGAGAAAAAATAACTGCATTTTACTTTCTTAACTTTTTGAACCAAACACCCGATCAAATGAAAAAGCTTGTTGTCTTGCTAACTCTATTCTCCTGTTTAGTTTTAATTTTAAATCATTCGGATGCACAGAAAAAATCCTTATTAAATAAATATACTTTCGGAGAATTTAAAGCCCGGCATATTGGCCCTGCTGTTATGAGTGGCAGAATATCCGCCATTGATGGCGTTGCTAAAGATCCCTCAACTATTTACGTCGGAACGGCAGGTGGGGGTATTTGGAAATCCGAAAACATGGGTACAACTTTTAAACCGGTTTTTGATAAACAAAATCAATCTATCGGAACAATAACTATAGACCAGGCACGGCCTGATACGGTCTGGGTCGGTACAGGCGAAGTATGGGTAAGAAATAGTGTATCTGTTGGAGATGGGATTTACCTGAGTACGGATGGAGGCGAGAACTGGAAACACAAAGGACTTGATAATTCAGAAAGAATTTCCAAAATCCTGATCAATCATGAAAATCCAAATATCATTTACGCAGGTGTTTTGGGAAATCTTTGGAACGACAGTGAAAACAGGGGAGTATATAAAACAACCGATGCCGGAAAAACATGGGAAAAAATACTTTATATTGACGATGAAACCGGGTGTAGCGACATGACAATGGATCCGGCAAATCCCGATCATATTTTTGCCGGTATGTGGAATTTCAGGAGAAAACCTTTTTTCTTTCGTTCAGGCGGATTGTCAAGCGGATTGTATGAAACATTTGACGGCGGAGAAACCTGGAAAAAAGTTAAGCTTGATCTACCGGGCGACACCATTGGAAGAATCGCTGTTGCTTATTCACCTGCTGACAGCAATACATTATGGGTTTTGGTTGAATCAAAAAAATCAGGTTTGTACAGGTCAACAGATAACGGAAAAAACTGGAAATTGATGAATGATGATCCCCTTATCGGAATGCGTCCCTTTTATTTTGCATACATAGTTCCCGACCCGATAGAAAAAGACAGGATATATAAGCCGGGTTTTACTCTTTCTGTAAGTGATGACGGAGGTGAACATTTTACAAGCCCTTTCATCGAAGGAGGAAATGTACATTCTGATATTCACGCCATGTGGATCAATCCTCATGACAATAAATTAATTTACATGGGCACAGATGGCGGCATTTATATATCCCACGACAAAGGCAATTCATGGAAATTTGCAAGAAAACTGCCTGTGTCAACTTTTTATCACGTGGCTGTTGATAATCAAGACCCTTATTATGTTTATGGGGGTCTGCAGGATAATGGTTCATGGTTTGCACCATCCACCAATCCCGGGGGTATCGGAAACAAAAACTGGGAATTTGTCGGGTACGGAGATGGATTTAATGTTTTTCCTGATAAGGAAGACAATACAATAATCTACTGGCAATCTCAGGGAGGAAATATAAATAAGCGTTTTATAGATAGCTGGGAAGTTAAGAACATTAAACCATTTAGCGAAGCTGGCAAAGAGGAATTACGATTTAATTGGAATACACCGATGATTCAAAGCGAATCAACGAATGCATTATATGTTGGGGCGCAATATTTGTTTAAATCTCATGATCAGGGAAATACCTGGCAGAGGATTTCACCCGATTTAACCACAAATGATAAAAAAAAGCAGAAACAGGAAGAAACCGGCGGCTTAACACTGGATAATTCAACAGCAGAAAATCACTGTACCCTGTTTACCATAGCGGAATCGCCTCTCGATACAAATATCATTTGGGTTGGTACGGATGATGGCAATCTTCAGGTAACAAAAAAAGCAGGCAAAAAATGGAAAAATGTAGTAAAAAATATTTCCGGACTTCCTGAAAACACCTGGTGTTCTTCTGTTTGCCCGGGCCTTTTTGATGCAAACACAGCCTATGTTACTTTTGATGGACACCGCGAAGGGGATATGACACCTTATGTTTTTAAAACAACCGATCTCGGAAAAACATGGACAAATATTACCGATGAAAATATTAAGGGATACTGTCATAAAATCCTGCAGGATCATGTAAATCCTGATCTCTTATTCCTTGGAACTGAATATGGATTATTTATTTCGATTGATGATGGAAAAACCTGGACTCAATTCACAGGTGATGTTCCGAATGTTTCAATAAGAGATATGGCAATACAAAAAAGAGAAAACGACCTGGTTCTTGCAACACATGGTCGGGGAATTCTTATCATTGATGATATCACCCCACTGCAGGAATTAGAACCGGAGCATCTGGATCAGGAACTTGTGTTTCTTAATTCAAAACCTTACGAAATAGATTATCCTGGATATAAGATCAACCATAAAGGTGACGATGAATTTCTTGCGTCAAATCCTCCTAATGCATTACAGATATCATATTACATGAAAAAACGTCACATCTTCGGGGACATGAATATTGAAATATATGATGAAGAAGGTACATTAATTAAAACTTTACCTGCCGGTAAACGGAAGGGCATCAACAGCGTGTCATGGCAAATACGCAAAAAGCCTCCGCGGGTTCCTTCATCCGTTCAATTGCTGGGGCAGGCTTTTGTGGGGCCAATCTATCCCCCGGGAGAATACACTGTTAAAATAAATAAGGGAGAAGATTCCTACTATGGAAAAGTAAAAATAATATATGACCCCAATTCAAAGCACTCGGAGGAAGACCGGGAAACCAGACACAAAACACTTGTAAAGGCATATGATCTTCTTGAGAAACTGACCTTTATTGATAAACGAATAAACGAGATAAAAGACCAGGCCGAAAAGAAGTCCAAAGCAATTGACAATGAAAACTTAAAAGAAAAGTTGATTTCTCTGTCGGAAGAAATGAACAAGCTCAGAAAAGAAATGCTGGCAACCAGGGAAGGAAGAGTAACAGGCGAAAAAAAATTACGCGAAAAAATCGGAAGAATTTACGGCAATGTTATGAATTACCTGGGTAGGCCTACCAACTCACAAATTGATCGCCTTGCAAATCTGGAAAATGAAGTAAATAATTTTGAAAAACGCTTACAGCACATTATTGACAATCAACTCCTTGAAATCAATAAAGAATTAAAAAACTCAGGCAAATCCGAAATAAAACTAATTTCATGGAGGGAGTTTATGGAAAATAATCCCTGATGAGATTTTGCGTTATATCTTTGTATTAAACTAACAACTTCATACTATGAAAAACAAACAAAAACTTATTCGCTTTATATTACCGATCTCTGTATTCCTGCTTTTATCAGTTTTTCTTCTGATCAATAAACAACAACTTACCCCAAGAGAAAAATATGAGTTATTCCTCTCGGAAGCCTATCAGGATATCCCTGATGTTAGGAGTGAGGAATTTCAATCTCTTGCTGAACCTACGAGGCCCGATCTGGCAGCTATTCAGGATTATTTTATTACGCTCGATCCTGCTTTGGGAAGAGTTCCTGTTGAAAGGCTCAGGAAAGCATCTCGTTATACACAGGCAATACACCACAATCAGTATAAATCAATCAATGAGCTTGTGTGGGAAGGTACCGATGCCAAGATGGGTGGACGTACACGGGCAATCATGTTCGACCCCAATGACGATCAAAACAAAAAGGTTTGGGCCGGTGGTGTTACAGGTGGATTATGGTATAACAACGATATTACCGATACAAATTCACAATGGACACCGGTGAATGACTTCTGGTCAAGCCTTTCCATAGCTTGTATTACTTACGATCCGAACAACACAGATATTTTTTATGTAGGAACGGGTGAAGTCCAAACAGCATTTACAACCTACCGTGAATCTTCGGGTGTTGGTGTTGGTATTTTTAAAAGTACGGATGGTGGAAATACCTGGAATTTGATGCCTTCAACGGAATATTTTAAATATATAACAGATATTGCTATCCGCGATGAAAACGGAACAAGCGTAATTTATGCAGGTGTTGCATCCGGTTATTATCACGGGGCTTCTCACCAGAGCGAGCCAACTGACGGACTCTACCGTTCTGACGACAATGGAACAAGTTGGGAACAGGTGCTTCCAAATATCACCGACCTTGATATTCCTTATGCGGTTTCAGATATTGCCATTGGAGCTGACGGAAAAATTTATGTCGGCAGCATACAAAACATTGATGGCGATGGTGGAGCAACAATACTTCATTCCGAAGAGGGAACAGAAGATTCATGGACAGTATATGAAGACTACAGGATCATAATAGAAAATAGTGGAAGTTACTACTTGCCAGGGAGGGTAATACTGGCCAATGCTCCCTCGGATGAAAATATAGTATATGCATTGATCGCAGCAGGTTTTGAATACGGATTTAACTATTACCGCGGAAGATTTATTTTGAAAACAACAGATAAAGGCCTTACCTG
The DNA here is from genome assembly GCA_964611705.1 of uncultured Bacteroidales bacterium. Classification (GTDB taxonomy): domain Bacteria; phylum Bacteroidota; class Bacteroidia; order Bacteroidales; family JAIOZK01; genus JAIOZK01. The sequence goes on along the minus strand of CAZTAW010000005.1, from coordinate 17,220 downwards.
GAACACAATGAATAAGCCGGATGAAGGTAACTGGGCAAATCTGGCCTGGCATGCCATGACAGGGGTAGTGAATCCGCAAAACCCGGACAATCTCTATGTTGGCGGACTGGATGTTTGGAACACCTTCAATGGCGGTGCAAACTGGAATATCGTTTCCTATTGGGCAATGATGTACTATGGTGGTGGACCTGATTATGTGCATGCCGATCAACATATGCAACTTTACAGACCGGATAATCCAACGGAAATGATCTTCTCAACAGATGGAGGCGTTTTCTATACCGCTGAGGCAGATTCGGATGATCCGACTTTTGAAGAAAGAAATAACAATTACAATACTTTGCAGTTTTATACCTGTGCCATATCACCCACAGCAGGTGAAGTAAAATATGTTGGAGGTTTGCAGGATAACGGAAGCTTGCTTTATCAAGGTACTCCGCTTACCATTAACGACATGATATCAGGAGGTGATGGCGCCTATTGTTTTATAGATCAGGATGAACCGAAGTTTATGTTCACATCCATGTATTATAACGATTATACGTTCTTTATACATGGAAACGAAGTGAACGAAATTGGCATCCAAAGCGGAGTTTTTATCAACCCAGCCGATTATGATTATAAAGAAAACGCAATATATGCAAATGCGGTTTCCTTTTTTGGCGAGCATGCAAACAGTATACTCAGAATTTCGGATGCCACAGGTGTTGCATATTCCCAGATCGTAGATGTTGGAACAAATATCAATACCTGGTTTTCGCATGTAAAGTATTCTCCCTTTTCACCTGAAGGAACGACGACGCTTTTCCTTGGTACAAATTCAGGTCGCTTGTTTAAGGTTACCAATGCACAGGATAATCCGGTCAGCACAGAAATTGGCAGTGAGGAATTCCCGTTGGGAAGTATTTCCTGTGTTGATATTGCTGGTTCGGAAGATACCTTGATCCTTACTTTTTCAAATTACGGTGTTTCATCCGTATGGCAAACTTTCGATGGAGGTGATACCTGGCAGGAGAAAGAAGGTAACCTGCCCGATATGCCCATCCGCTGGGTGATTTACCATCCCGACAATTCAGAACAGGCGATGCTGGCAACCGAATGTGGTATTTATGTTACCAATGAATTGCATCAATCAACAACAAACTGGGAAACAGCCATCGAAGGACTGGCAAACGTTAGGGTGGATATGCTCGACCTGAGAACTTCTGATAATACTGTTCTGGCAGCTACACATGGCAGGGGGTTGTACACCACTAACTATGATTTGAATCCTTATGTTGGAATCAGGGAAAATGATCAGCAACTCACTTTTGATATTTTTCCGAACCCCACATCAGATTTTGTGAATATCAGGATGGATAACATATCAGGAAATAATTATGAAGTATCCATTTATGATAATACAGGCAGAATGATAATCAGTGATGAGATTAATCATACTGATGGTATCAACAACCAATATGATCTGAGGCCATATCCAAAAGGATTGTATTTGATTGAGATACTTAATGGAGAAAGAAAATACACGGGTAAGGTAGTTCTTGAATAGTAGCAGGTATTTACCTGAAAACACTGTAAGATTTCATAGCCAAATAATCCAGCAACTCCGTTGCTGTGTGGAAAGTTTTGGGGCGATTCATTGAACAATAAACTACCTCGCCGCAGAGCAGCGGAGTATTAAATGGAATATTGAAAACCGCCCCAAGGGGCGGGGAATTAACCCTCGTCCGCCTCAGGCGGATTAATCAAAGTGCTCCGCGCTTTCCTTTAACATACTTAAACAGGTTTGATATTATAAAACTTTTTGCCAATTATCAGCATTCTTTATATTTTTCTCATTACAAAACAACAGAGTTGTTTGATTAATGTAGTATTGGATTGGTAATAATTCAAACCAAAACCGCGGATCAGTTTGATTATCAATTGTAAAAAAAACGACACTAAAGTTTTTACTTGCAGAAATAATTGTATTATTCGCTTTTTTCTTCCTTATTTTTGAAAACTCTTTAGCAAAAACAAAAAATGGAATTATCTGTCTTCTCACACGAATATTACATGAAACAAGCTTTAAAAGAAGCTCATAAAGCTTATGAACTCGACGAGGTTCCGGTGGGCGCTGTAATTGTACTTGAAAATCAAGTTATCGCCAGGGCACATAATCTTACCGAACAACTAAACGATGTTACAGCACACGCAGAAATGCAGGCTTTTACGTCAGCAGCATATTATCTTGGTGCAAAATACCTGACAGAATGCACACTTTATGTAACAATAGAGCCTTGCCCTATGTGTGCAGCCGCAGCATATTGGACACAAATAGACGGAATAATCTATGGTGCTTCCGATGAAAAAAACGGATTCACAAGAATAAGTAATAAACTTATCCATCCTTCTACAGAAATAAAAAAAGGCGTACTTAAAGAAGAATGCTCAGAACTGATGCGTAGCTTTTTCAGAAAAAAAAGATGAACTTACTCTTCTTTTGGTTTGGCTTTCATGGGGCATGTACGAATTCCAAATAAACCATACAAACCGCAAAATCCAAGTATGCCAGTAACAAGCATAATGCCTCCCACTATACCGATTACAATAGCCCAGGTGCCTTTTACAACACCTAAAATAATTAATACAGCCGCAGCAATTGCGATGATAAACCTGATAACCCGGTCAAGGCTTCCAACATTTGTTTTCATAATAATGATTTTTAATTTAGAGCGAATATAAACAAATATTCATCTAATTAAAAATCTATCAGGTATTTTTAACAAAAAATTAAAATCTTTAGCTTTATCCCCTCAAATTATGAACTAAATAGATTTATTATGTTGAAAAAGATTTTATTATCATTTATCCTGATTTTACCTGCTATTCTATTGGCAGGCCCTATGGAAGATTTGATTAACAAATCAGGAAATAGTCAGGATTATCCCAATTCCAATTTACTCACCCTTTTCGACAGCACCGTGGTTGATGTACAGGAAAGTGGATTGAGCTATGTAAATACACATCAGCTTTTTAAGATTTTAACCCCTGACGGAGCCAAAAGTAAAAAAGTTATTACCTATGGTTACGATCCTTTATCCGCATATGTGGAAATCCGTAGAGTAATTATTTACAGGAAAAACGGACAGGTAGAAGAACTTAACATGGATAATGTACTCGATTATCCTGCCCCGGCCAGGATGATCTACTGGGGAGCGAGAGAAAAAATGATTGAGGTCGGCCGACTTGAGCCCGGTGATGCAGTGGAAGTTTTCCTTTTTAAAAAAGGATTTACTTATGCCCTTTTGCTTGATAATGGCGGTGATGACGATAAATACATCCCGCCCATGCGGGGGCATTTTTACGATATTGTTGAGTTTTGGAGCAATGAGCCTGTTCTTGAAAAAGTATACATTGCCAAAATTCCACAAGATAAAATTGTTCAATATGAATTTTACAATGGAGAGGTAAGGTCGTCGGCTGTTTTGGTTGAAGATAAGATGGTTTATACTTTCACCAAAACCAACATTGTACCTTTTAAACGAGAACCCAATATGGTTGCTTATTCTGATGAAGCAGCCAAACTACTAATCTCAACCAGCCCCGACTGGAAAGCAAAATCATTGTGGTTTCATGGGGTGAATGAAGACTTCGGAAGTTTTGAATCTACCCCTGAAATTGATGAAAAAGTTGCTGAAATTGTTGAGGATGCAGAAACAATGATGGACTCAATTTCGCTATTAACCCATTGGGTGGCCGATGAGATCAGATATTCTGGAATTTCAATGGGCGAAGGGGAGGGTTATACATTGCATACAGGCGAAATGAATTTCACTGACCGTTGTGGTGTTTGTAAAGATAAAGCCGGTATGCTTATCACAATGCTAAGGGCCGCCGGTTTCGTATCCTATCCTGCCATGACGATGGCCGGTTCAAGAATTGATTACATTCCGGCCGATCAGTTCAACCATTGTGTTACTGTTGTGAAAATGCCGGATGGGGAGTATAAGCTCCTGGATCCCACCTGGGTGCCATTTTTACGAGAATTATGGTCAAGTGCCGAACAGCAGCAAAACTATCTGATGGGTATACCCGAAGGAGCTGATCTGAAGATCACACCCCTTTCAGCGCCTGAAAATCATTATTTTAAAATTTATGGTAAATCCGAATTGCAAAGCAATGGAACCCTAAAAGGTGAATTTACACTAACTGCCGAAGGCCAGTCCGATGCTTCAATAAGAAGAATGTTTACCAGTAACTTTAAAACTGAGTGGAACAAATGGTTAAAAAATGAATTACTGAAAGTATCACCAAAAGCCATCGTAACGGATATTGATTATCATGATCCTTATGATTATTTGGCAGGCCCAATCAAGATAAAGATAAGGTATCAAATACCTGACTATGCCGTTGTAACTGATAAGGAGATCATTTTTGAGCCTGTAATTGTTTCCAATATTTTCAAAAGGGGAATGTCGCATCTTTATATTAATACATCCCTGGAAGAAAGAAATCATGCTTTCAGGGACAGATGCTCAAGATATGTTGTACTGGATGAAAAAATTAAAATTCCACAAGGTTTTAAAGCTTCACCGGATGAATACAGTGAGGATTTCGGTGATGAAGTGGCTAGCTATAAGGCAAATGTTGACTACAAAGACAATTTGATAAGTCTGCGCGAGGAAATCAAACTCGGCAAACGTGTTTATGAACCACAAGACTGGCCTTCATTCCGTAAAGCTGTTCAGGCACAGAAAGACTTTGCAGATCAGATATTAATTCTCAAACCTAAAAATTAACCTTTAATCCGAATTGAAAATGAAAAAAATAACAATAGCACTTTTAAGCTTAATTTTGGTAATCCCACTGTTTTCCCAAACAGAAAAAGCAGATGCCGTGTATAAAAAACTGATCAGGGAATATACTTTATATCCGGATGGAAGCTATGACTTTAAACTGGAAAAAGAATTGGAATTATTAACCCATTTTTCCTTTCACCGTTTATATGGAGAAACTTTCGTGGTTTATAATCCCGATTTTGAAAGCCTGAAAATTGATTATGCTTATACCATTATGCAGGATGGCAAAAAGATCGAAACACCCGATAATGCATTCAACGAGGTTCTGCCAAGATATGCAGCCCATGCCCCGGCATACAATCAGCTCAGGAAAATGGTGATCACTCACACAGGTCTTGAAGTAGGAGCTGTTATCCATCTGGGATATACCATTCACAATACCAGTGATTTTTATGATGCTTTCATGGGAGAAGTCTATATTGATGAATATTCCCCTATTGAAAAAGAAATTGTAAGGGTTAAAATCCCGATAAACATGGAGCTAAACTATCAAACATATAATATAAGAACCGCACCGGTGATTACAACTGAAAAAGGTTTTAATATCTATACCTGGACTTTCAGAAATCTTGGTATGCGATCACATGATAATTACCAGCCGGAAGATAGTCGTCCTGTCATCGTTTTCAGCACTGCAAAAAAATTACAGATTGTGGTGGATCGCTTTTGCAGCCAGGATGCTTTCAGGATGGAAACCACAAGGGAAATGAATATCAAGGTGAACGAAATAGTTGAGGAAAGCAAAGATCAAATTGAGATCATGATCAAACTTCAGAAACTTGTTGTGAATGAAATATCCACTTATAATATTCCTCTCTCCGAAACAGGATTCAAGATCAGAACACCCGCTGAAGTTTGGATAAGCAATGGTGGAACACCTGTTGAAAAAACGCTTTTGTTGGCTGCACTGCTCCGGGAAGCAAACATAAATGCCATTCCTGTTGCTGCAACGTCGGATAAGTTTTTCGACAGAAAACTGGGAAATCTTTATGTATTTGATGAATTTTTTCTGCAGGTCAATCCACGGGAAACAAAACAATATTATATCAGCGCAACAAACTGGCAAGGCCATAATTTGCTTTACGATCTGCATGGAAAAACCATGATCCAGCTTGATCATGCAATAGAGAGTTTAAGGAGCTTTGAAGCAAAGAGCGAACTTTTTGAAACAGATTTCGGATGTGGGTTTGCAATTGAGAACACCGAACGAATGTCAGGTAACATCACACTTGAGTTGTTCAAAACAGCCAATCCATATCTTAACATGATTACAAATACTGATTATGCAAAGCAACTGATCAAAAATACCATTGGTATTTCTGATATTAATTCTTTTGATTTAGAAAAGACCAGCGAAGTAAAATCATTGATCAGATATGAAATCGTAAAGGAAAATCCTTTTACCGAAAAATCAGGATATTATTTCATGACATTGCCTGAAACCGAATCAGGACTGCAGGACATGTATTTAAGTCATTTACCTGAGGAGCGAAGCACTCCGCTCGAACTTGAAAACCCTGTAAATCTTAAATATTTCTATACTTTTTCAAAACCTGAAAATCTTGAATTTGTAAATCCTGCCAAAAAGATCATCATTGATAATGAAGCCGGAAAAATACATATCGAAATTCGGAAATCAGGCGATGAGATACTGATAACCAGAAACCTGGAAATCAGGAAAAAAATTATTCCATTGAATAAATACAAGGCCTTCAGGGAATTGATGGTGAACTGGTATGATGATAAGTACAGGCAATTGATTTTAAGGTAAAAAGCATATAAGAGTATCCGGGTATAAGGTGACTTCGCTAATTCAACTGAATTACAACGAATGAATACCGACTGACCAACTAAATCCCTGTAGTATTCAGATTACCTAAACTCAAGGTAATTGTACGTTTGATGTCTTTATTGGTATCCGCGAAAGCTTTGATGGTAATTTGCAGGTGAATGTTATAAATATTCAAATCAAGTTCTTTAGAACGTATCTGTCCGATTTTTAATACATCGGAGTTGATCACTCCGGTATTCCGGTCAACTTTAGTGGTGATGATTTCATTTTCACCGGTGCGGATGATCTCTTTATCATAATCCTGAAACTCAAATATATTGGCCAGTTCATGGATGGTAAGAACCTGCAGGTTTTCTATTCCGTCAATATTGATAAGGAACCAGTTATAGGTATTCTGATCAATCAGGCAGCGGTTTAAGGTATCTTTTTCAAGTATTCTTGCATTGTTGATGATGGCAGTACCGTAATAATTATCATCAAAATAAAAAACCGTATCATAGGTAATTGCATATCTTAAACTGATGCTTCCGATGATATTTCTGAGTTTGGGATAATGATGATAAGCATTGTAAGACCGGACCAGACTTTCGAAATTAATGGCAAAAAACAAAGCATGCAGGGGGGTGTCCAAAATCAGAAACCCACCATCACCTGTACTAATAAATGATTTTTCGAACCTTTCTTTTGAGTAGTTTTGAAAAACAAACTGATTGTTTTCCAGACACAGCCGAATTGTTTTCTGGAACAATATCTTAAAAACGGAGGGTATCAGTGTTTGCTGAAGATGGGGATAAAGCCCGTATCTGTATATATCTATTCCCAACACGGATTTCTTATTAAACCCTTTCACATTAATGTATTCCTCTATTTTATGATAGAGGTCTTCATCATCCGGGATAACATTAACTTTTTCAAAAGTAGATTCTTTATCAAATTCATTAATAATTTTAATGACCTTGTCGTAAATTAGTTCTCGAATATTCTCAGGCATGTTTTCTTTTTTTTCATGATTGTTAATATCTGCATACCAGTATAAGATAACTGTTTGCATATTATTTCGTAAAAATAGTATAATTTTCTGTTTTACAAAATGTTATGAAACAAATTCCTTTTGCAAAGTTATTAACAATTGTTGATAACTGCTGTTGATACAATGTGAATATAAGGGAAGGAAAAAATTTGCCCTGGGGTTCAGTTCCTTTGTATATTTGAACTACCAAGCGAGCGATAAAAGGCCGTTTGCAGGGCGATGAGGAAGCAAAATTTTACCCTCGCGGTTAAAATCAAGCAAGTCTCGGGACCCGGAGAAAGAGAAAGCCGAGAGGCTGGATCAGTACCCGGGAAGGCAATGCAAAACGGGATTCTGAAATGCGCTGGAAGTTTCGGCTGAAAGAAAGCAGCAGGATCCGGGAAAACGGGAAAGCCCTACGGGGTGGAACTTATAAAACCAGCCACAATAACCGTAACTTGGCACAAACCGGAAGCTACGGCAACTGGCAAGTGGAAAGGAACTCACCCGACAGGATGGGTTCCTTTCGGTTTTTATGGCTTCAGATATTTAATATCAAGTTTCTCTACCATAGATAATTATATTATCTCCTGTTTTGATCTTTGTTTTCCCTTCGGGTACGCCAAGATAATTGCCATCCTGCCTTTCTATCCCCAAAACATTTATTCCTTCCTGTCTGAGACTTGCTTCCGTAATTGTTTTATTGGCAATCCAATCATTCTTTGATACGCTTAATTCTGAAATTTGATATTCACCGGTAAATGCAGACCGTGCCTGAAACCTGGAAGCCTGTTTGGACAAACCTGTCTGCATTATTGCGATTGAAGCTATACGGGTTATCAGTATCGAAAGGGTTAAAATAATAATTAAAGAAAGTATCGGAGCCATTTTTTCGTTTTTTTAAATGTACAAAAAATCTTGCGAAATTGCGGATTATAGTGTAAGATGTAATCTATTTGTACACCGTCCTGCTCAGGTATTCATTGGCAATCTTATTCCTGATCTTTTTTAATTCCATATCCTTTCTCTGAATTTCAGGAATATTTTCTTCATGCTCATCTTCAGAGAGTTTTTTCTGGTTCTCAATGATCATGCGGTCAACACTTTTTGCCTTGAAACTCAATAAAGAAGAAATAACAAGGTTTTTAAGATTGTCTAATTCTGTTTTTACAAATATCCTTTTATTAACCCAATTGGAGCTTAACTGGTACTTCATGGTTAACAAATCAATTGAGGTTGATGAAATCTCATTATCCTCATGGGAAATAAAATGTTTCTCATCAGGAAGATTATTATTATTGACCTGTTCAACATATTCATCAAAGATCTTCTGGTAGCGCGGATTTTTAAAATACAGCTCGTCATTCAGGATATCATTGATAATGAAAAGCGCAACCTTAATGGGTACACTTATTGTACGCTTTCGTTCGTCAAGCTGTTCAAAGCTTATTTCCTGATTTGCATAATTTAATAATATCCTGATTAATTCTCTTTCCTGGCTCTCAGTATCTGTTTCGTCAACCTCAATTTGTTGTTCAGCAATTGCCTGGTTTTCATCCAGAAGTACATCTTCCCTGATTGCATTTTTCTTTCTGAACCGCCTTGCCCTGATCCTGTTCAATTCATTCATCAGGGTTTGTTCACCAACACCCATGATACCGCTGCATTCCTTTACATAAAAAGATCTGAAAATACCGTCCGGAACCAAAGCGATAGTGTTTACAATTTCTTTAACAAGTGAGGCTTTTTTAATCGGATCCCCTTTGGCTTCTTTATTTAAAAGACTGGTTTTAAAGGAAATAAAATCAGCGGCTGTTTTTGTAATAAATTCCTCTAATTCTGTAGTACGATGACTTCGTGCATAAGAATCAGGGTCTTCACCTTCAGGAAACATCACGATCTTCACATTCATTCCTTTTTCAAGGATAAGGTCAATGCCGCGGAACGAGGCTTTTAATCCGGCTTCATCGCCATCAAACAAAATGGTAATATTGGGCGTATACCTTTTAATCAGCTTAACCTGATCTTCCGTAAGGGAAGTTCCTGAAGATGCCACTACATTTTCAATGCCTGCCTGGTTCAGAGAAATAACATCCGTATATCCTTCAACCAGATAACAATTGTCGTTTTTTACGATTGAATTTTTGGCGAAATATATACCGTAAAGGCTTTTGCTTTTACTGTAGATGTCTGATTCCGGTGAGTTCACGTATTTGGCTTTCGACTGGTCTTTCGATAAAATCCTGCCCCCGAAACCAATAACCTTCCCGGTAAGATTATGAATCGGAAAGATAACCCTCCCTCGAAAGCGGTCGTATTTTTTATCATCTTTAACAATAGTAAGCCCGGTATTCTCAAGATATTCAAGTTTATACCCGTTTTCAATTGCCTTACTTGTTAATGCTTCCCATTGATCAGGACTGTATCCCAATTGGAACTTTTTGATGATATCTTCCCGTAAGTCCCGGTCTTTAAGGTAGGATAAAGCAATAGCCTTTCCTTCCTCCGTATTGAACAGGTTTTCGGTAAAAAACTCCTGGGCAAAAGTATTCAGGCTGAAGAGGCTTTCCTGTTCGTTAAGTTGCTGGATCTGTTCAGGAGTTTGTTCTTCCTCCTCAACTTCGATGTTGTATTTTTTTGCGAGATACCGAAGAGCTTCAGGATAGGAATATTGCTCGTGTTCCATCACAAAATTCACCGAATTTCCGCCTTTACCACAACCAAAACATTTATAAATTCCTTTGGAAGGTGAAACAGTGAATGAGGGTGTTTTTTCATTATGAAATGGACACAGGCCAATAAAATTCACCCCTCTTTTCTTTAATGAAACAAAATCACCAACAACCTCATCTATTCTTGAGGTTTCAAAAATTTCCTGTATGGTTTCTTTATTGATCAAGTTAATATCATTGCCTGTTGCGAAGTTACAAAATGCAAGTTGTATTATGCCGTATTGTTAATAAATTACGAAACTTGTTCTATACTGCCCAGGCCCGTTTGGTTTCTATGAACTTCAGGATTGCCCCTGTATCTTACTCTCCCCACCCCACTCATTTCAACAAAAAGTTCCTGTGAGGCAAAAACAACACATTCACCCACTCCTTTTGCTTTTACTTTTGCCATTTTTGATTCCAGGTTATATGCATTCACCTTTCCTGTTCCTGTAATTTCCACTTCATGTGATTCAGTTTTACCTGTTAGTTCAATCTCACCAACACCTTTCAGGTAAGTTTTTACTTCTGTACAATTTAATTTTAACTGCATCCCGCCAACACCATTGTTAAACACGATCAAGGATTTGGCAGTTAATTCAGTATCTGTTCTTATCCGTCCTACTCCACTAACGCGCAAAGCCAAAACTTCCTCCATTACAACATGCATATCAATCCTTGGAAAACTTGCAAGCCAGAAAGGAAAGCTTGGAGTTAACGAAATGATTAGCTCATCATTTATAACTTTGGTTCTTAGCTTCGATAGTATATTCTTGTCGGAATTCAAACTTATGCTGTTTTCATTTCCTTTTGTAACAACAACATTTCCAACACCTTTTAAAAGAATACTTTTAAATTTTGGTAATTTTCGTTTTTCACTGAACATGATTGATGCGTTTTGTAATCATTTCTTAAACTCACATTCAAAATTACAGTTTTGCTCCATGAAATGAAAAAAATTTATAATTTTAATTTTCATTCTAATAAAAAATTATCATGAAAACAAAAATTGTTTTTTTCTTCCTTTTAATATCAGCTTTTTTTGCTACTTCTCAGGATTTTGACTGGGCCAACGAAGCCGGTGGCAATGGCTCAGACCAGGGATATGATATTGCCGTTGACAACAATGGGAACTCCTATGTTTGTGGCTGGTTTTCTGACACGGCCTGGTTTGGTTCCGAAACACTGATCAGTCATGGATTGAAAGATGTATTTCTTGCCAAATACGACACAAACGGAGTGTTTCAGTGGGTGCAGCAAGGATATGGGACAGGCAGCAATACTGCAGCAGGCATAACACTGGATGATAATGGAAATATTTTTATCACCGGATGGTTTCAAGATGAAATTCATTTTGGGGAAGAACATCTAATCGCTTTCGGGCTTTTTGATATGTTTGTTTGTAAATACAGCCCGGAGGGCGAAGCATTGTGGGCTCAACAAACAACAGGTGAACAGGATAATTACGGTAACCGCATTGCCATTAATCCGGAAGGTGATGTGCTTGTTTCAGGAAGCTTCAGGCATGTTGTAGGTTTTGGTAATGGTATTGACTTTGAAAGCGCAGGTGACCGTGATATATTTATCGCCAATTATTCCAACGATGGTGAAATACAATGGGTAAAACAATTGGGAGGAAAAGGTGAAGACCGCGGATATGGTATCATTTCAGATGATAACGGGAACATCTATCTAACCGGTTTTTTCAATGGCATATGTAGTTTTGAAGACCATAATATATATAGTCCTGCAATAACAAGTGTATACGTATGTAAATTCGATCCGGCAGGAAACCTCACCTGGGTTAATCACGCATTTGGAAATGCCAACGACTTTGCACGAGGGTATGGAATTGGAATAGACGAAAATAATAAGGGACAATTGCTTGCGGCACAAAAAATAAGCCTGGGAAACAAATCAGAAACTATAAAAATTAATACTTCAGAATTTTCAGATGGAATATATCTTTTACAAATAAAAACACCTGAAGGGAAATTTAGTAGTAAATTTGTTGTAAAACATTGAATGATATAAAATGGCAGAAAAAGAAATAAAATTACTGCAGCAGCAGATCGAAAAGTTAAGTCAAAAAGATTTTGACCTGAAAGCATGGAAAAACTATACAACTGCGATTATGGGCAGGATTTTCGGCGAGGATTCGCAAAAGATTGAGCAGATCAGAAACATTGAATATGAACATGGAAGCTGGTCCTTACGCGATACATCCGGCGATTCGGCTATTGAGGCCTGTAAAAAACTGGGCAGGGAGATACTGGAAGCATCCATCGCCGAGCTTGAAAATTTTGGCGCTCCCAAAACCGGGTCGGAAAGCAGTGATGAAATACTGATGATCATTTCGGAAGCCTTACAGGATGAACTCAAAGGCTCACAATTTAAAGAGCTGAAAAAATACCTGGGTTCTTCAGCCAAAACAGAAGAAAAACAAAAAAAGATATTCGAAAAGCTGCGAAGCTACGGCAGTGAGACTTCAAACACCATCCTTAGCCATATTCTTGCAAATCCGAAGGTTGGAAAGGAGATGGAATAGAGGTGTCTTGATATTAATCCTAAATCCCTGATGTAGAAAGAATACAGAATACAGTATTATTTTTCCCGAAATTAAATTCAAGATTGCTTTGCCATTTTTCAGCAATTGAATAACCATTGAATGACAATCGAATAACTATTGAATGACCGTTGAATAACTACGGATAAAAAACACTGAACAGAATTCCCCATTCATACAAACAACCTATATCTCCGAAAGCTTAAAAGTTTCCTTTACCCTCACACCTTTTTCTGTTTCTTGCAGGGTGCAGCATTCATTGTACAGATCATGCTCAAAAAACAGGATAATATCATCTTTCAGGGCATCTTTATAAAACCTTTCCTTATCCTTTAATGTTTCCAAAGGCCTCACATCATAAGCCATTATCCAGGGCATGGGTACATGTGCCGTTGAAGGTAAAAGGTCTGCCATAAAAGAAACTGTTTTACCATTGTAATTTATATATGGAATTACCTGCCCTTCGGTGTGACCGTTAAAAAACTTAACGCTGATATTTGGCAGTATTTCTCCCTCCTCTTCAATGAGTTTCAGGTGGCCGCTTTCTTCAATGGGCAGGATGTTTTCTTTCAGGAAAGAAGCCTGTTCCCGCCTGTTGGGTTGAATAGCCCATTCGTATTGCTGCCGGCTAATCCAGTAAGTGGCTTTTGGAAATGCCAGTTCATAATCCTTTTTATTCTCAGCATATTTGATGCTACCTCCGCAATGATCGAAATGCAGGTGGGTCAGGATCATATCCGTAATGTCCTCGGGTTTATACCCATGCTTTGCAAGTGATTTTTCAAGTGTATCATCTCCATTCAGGTAATAATGTTTCAGGAATTTTTCATCCTGCTTATCCCCTATTCCATTATCAATCAAAACCAAACGGTCATTATCTTCAACCATCAGGCAACGCATTGCCCAGTTGCCCAGGTTGTTTTCGTCTGCAGGATATACTTTCTGCCATAATACTTTAGGGACCACGCCAAACATAGCCCCTCCATCAAGCTTTAAATTCCCGGTAGGTATCTTGTATAATTTCATAGTTTTTTATTTAGAATGATTTTAGATTGCAAAGATAGAAAAAGTCAGGGAGTATAATATTTTATAGCCATTATTTTATTTTCGTATCCATCTCCCCCAACGCAAACGCATACGCCCCAATCGAAACAGCTTTTGAGGTTCCCAGGCGGGAAATTCCTACACCGGTTTTTTGGGATGGATTGTAATTAACAGTCTGATCAGAAAAAGGTACAGGTATTGTCTTGTACTCATCTTTCAGAAAGTCATTTATCCCTTGCTTGTCCTCAAGATTAAACGCCCGTATTTCCATTCTCTGTAAAATGCTTCCTTCAGGAGTTTTAAAATCATTGTTCATTTCATCAACAGTTTGTTGGATAAACAGTGGGTAAGCGCCGGACAAACCACCACCAATTACAACCAATCCGTCTATCAGGCTTATCGAATTGGCAATCGTATCACCGGCAACAATGGCCAGCTCTTTAAAAGCTTTTTTTGCTGCAGACTGGTTTCCTTCCTTCTTTCCCATCCCGATATCAAAAATGTCTTTTGTATCCGGGCATTCGGAAATTGGTATACCGGATTCCCTGGCAAAAACCCTTTTTACTCCTCTTATGCTTACACTTTCTTCCACACTCGACTGGGGATATAATTTGTTTCTTGTACGATTGATCTCGCCACCTGCTGAATTATCACCGATCATTAGTTTCCCATCCAATACAATCCCTCCGCCAAATCCGGTACCGAAAGTCACACCGAAGAGGTTTTTGTATTGTTTTTCTATGCCAGCCTCTTTAAACTTTTGATTAATTTCTGGTAACAAACCGGCAATGGATTCTCCGTACGCAAAAAGATCACCATCATTATTGATATAAACAGGAATTTTAAAAATGTTTTCCAGCATGGCTTTTAAAGGCACTCCCCCTCTGAATGCAGGTAGATTCTCGAGATCACCTATGATACCATTTTTAAAATCTGCAGGGCCGGGAAATGCAAAACTAATGGCAAAGGGCCTATCACTCAGTTTTTCCTTTACCTTCTTAAATCCTTTGATGATCGTATTCAAAACCTGGTCAAGATTTTCTCCTTTGGCTGAATATACGATCGGTTCGATGATCTCTTTATTGGATTGAATTGCCGAAAAGCTGAATTTTGTGCCGCCGGCATCCAATGTCATTACTATCCTCTTATCGTGATCGTATCGCATATTTTTTTCGCCAAAGATAAAACTAAAACAAAAACCCCGGAACCATTAGTTAAGTTCCGGGGAGGGAATTATACTGATAACCCTTTCCTATAGATCGGATGAGGTTTTATTATCTTTTTTTCGGGTTTCAACTTTCCGATAGGTTGCTTTTAAACGAAATTTCTTATCCGATTTCAATATCGTGATCTCATCTTCACTTTCCTGGAGTATTTCAAAATCAACATCAGCAGGGACACTTTTCTGGTCTTCGTAAACGTAAGGTCCAAAAGGGCTGCATTCAAGCGTGAAATAGGTATCGGGTCCGTTTGCACCGTGATGATAAACGCCACCCGGTTCACCATTTACACGCCAGATTTCATAATCAATTTCCCATGCGTAAAATGCCCAGTTATAACCGTTCCAATAGTCGCCTTCGTAATACATGGTGTAAAAGCCAGGATTGGCCCTGTAATACTTATCCCAGTAAAAATATTCCGGTATAGCTGAAGTTCCGGTATTAATATAAGCAGGTTCATCATCAATCCATGTAACCGAAAGATAAGCAATGCCCGGACGTCCATCGTGTCCATGCCAGGGTTCAATGTAACAGGATGATAACATTAAGGTTAACAGCAAGCTGATGGCTAATGCTGTTTTAATTTTAGGCGTACTTTTCCCGGAGAAGACATTCCGCCTTCTCTCTTCAAAAACTCTTGTTTTCATGACTTTGAAGATTTAAGGTTAACAATAAGATGAGCTCAATGAATGAAATTCAAATCGTGTGCCAAAAAATTTATTTCCTCATAAACAGTCATTTTCCATCTTTACAACTTATTGATTATGAGAAAATAAATTTTTGTTTATTTAATGTATTGTTCTGCAGTGATTATTTTATAATTTAGCTGTTCTAACCTCAAATGCAGTGAATATAAAACATCCATCAATCATGAAAAAGCTTAACTTTTATTTACTTGTTTTGGTTATCAGCGTATTAGTTTCCTGTTCATCAGATCAATACAAGACAAAACAACATGTTGACAGTAATGGTTACAAATATGAGACTGTTACCAATGATCCACTTAAGGCCAGAATTTACACCCTGGATAATGGCTTGAAGGTTTACCTTACTATAGACAAAGATGAACCCAGGATTCAAACCCTTATCGCAGTGAGGGCAGGTTCAAATTTCGATCCTCCGGAAACTACCGGGCTGGCCCACTATTTTGAACATATGATGTTTAAGGGAACCGATGAGATAGGTACGATTAACTGGGAAAATGAAAGAATCCTGATTGAAAAAATTTCAGACTTATATGAAGCGCATCGAAAAACCGATGATCCCGAAGAAAAGAAAAGCATCTACGCAAAAATTGACAGCCTTTCAGGAATGGCCGCCCAATTCGCGGTAGCAAATGAATATGATAAATTAAACAGCTCAATCGGCAGCAAAGGAATGAATGCCGGTACTTCAAATGAATATACCGTATTTATGAACAACATCCCGGCCAACCAATTTGAAAAATGGCTGAAGCTTGAAAAAGAACGTTTCAGTAATCCGGTACTCAGGCTTTTTCATACGGAACTGGAAACTGTTTATGAAGAATTCAACATGAGCCAGGACAATGACAACCGAAAAGCCAACCGGGCATTGATGAGCGGACTGTTTCAAAATCACCCTTTGGGAACTCAAACAGTTTTGGGAAAGCCGATTCAACTAAAGAATCCATCTATGGAAAATATCATGGATTTTTACAACACCTATTACTGTGCAAACAACATGGCATTATGCCTTTCCGGAGATTTTAAGTTTGAAGAAGCCATTAAGCTCATTGATAAATATTGGGGAAATTTCAGGACAAATGATGATATTTATTACCCTGATTTTCAAAAGGAAAAACCCATTACGCAACCCATTGTTAGAGAAGTAACGGGGCCCAAAGCTGAGTTTGTTCAAATAGGTTTTCGTTTTGATGGAGTAAATACGCCTGATGAAAAATATGTTACACTTATTGATAACTTACTAAGTAATACACAGGCTGGTTTAATTGATCTTGATCTTGTACAAAAACAAAAAGTTTTGAGCGCAGGGGCTTACACCAATTTTTATACAGAT
>CAZTAW010000004.1:0-35528 GCA_964611705.1 uncultured Bacteroidales bacterium | reverse complement strand
TATACTGTTCTCAGGATCATTGCCAAGGAATTCTTCAGCCAGTTCAGGGCGGTGAAGCAGTTGACAGGGGGATTGTAACGGATTGATTATAGACAATTTCAATAAACTTATATTTTGCCCTTTTCGTCCTCCTTCTTATCAGGATTGAATTTATCCCCTTTCCGTTTTCTGGATTTACCTTTAAATATGTCCTGATATTATTCAAAGATTTCTGATCTCTGTTCAAACAAACGTGTAAAGATACAGTATTATAGGTAGTTAGATGTCTATATGCACAGGAGCTTGTAGGATCGTATTTCAAAGTTATCCAATAATCTGTTTTCAAGTTTTCTCTAAAAAAACGCATACCTCACAGAAAAAGCAATGAAATCTGCCCAGAAACCGGTATAGCCAATAAAGTTGATCGCGGGTTTCCAGTCGAGGGAAAGGTTAAGGGGAATGTATTCAAAGGTATATTCCATTCCAAGGATAAAATCAGCGCCGAGGATAGTATAACCATCCGGGTGGTTGTCGTAATCCCACCAGGGATTGTATTCATAATAAGAGTTCCAGAAACCGATATGCCCGCCGCCTCCTATATACCAGTTCAAACCGGGGGTGTTAAAGGCAATGCTTTCCTTTTCGTAAAGAGCTGTCACCATAAAACCTTGCCACCTTGCACTTACAATACCTTCGAGGGCAGTGGTATGATTAATAAAATGTTTGACGGTTAAGCCCGGCCCCAGTCCAAGGCGGATTCCAACGGCTGTATTATAATAATCCTGTGCATGGGAGGGCACTGAAAACAGCAAACAAAAAAATCCTATGATGACAAAACGTTTCATATAATGGTTTTTTAGAATCTCAGTTCATTCAAAGTAATCCAGGCCATAAGTCCCATGCCGATCTCAACAGATTTTTCATCCACATCAAATGTGGCTGTATGCAGGTTGGATATAATCCCTTTTTCTTTATTCGCTGTACCAATTCTGTAAAAACATCCGGGCAAGGCTTGTGTAAAATAAGCAAAATCTTCAGCTGTCATCCTGGGTTTCAGCTCAACCACGTTTTCTTCTCCTAAGTATTCTTCTGCTGAACGGACGGCGTTTTCTGTGACCACATCATTATTTACCAGATAAGGATATCCTTTATTGATAAAAATTTCGCACAAACCGCCGCATCCTTCGGCAATGGATGTTGCAATCCTTGTAATATTCTCATGTGCCCGGGCACGCCATTCTTCGTCAAAAGTCCTGAAAGTTCCCTTAAGATAAACCTCATCAGGTATTACGTTGTATGTACCATGCGCTTTCATCTCGCCGAAAGACAAAACCGATGGGATATTATAATTGGCATGCCTTGATACAATTTGCTGCAAAGCCACAATGATTTGCGAAGCGATCAATACCGGGTCAATCAGGATATCAGGCATGGCAGCATGACCGCCTTTACCTTTAACCGTAATACTGATTTCATCGGTGGAAGCCATGTACATGCCTGTTTTAAAACCAACTTTACCAACTTCAAGCTCGGGAAAAACATGCTGGCCGATGATTGAGTTTACAACGGGATTGAGCAGAACGCCTTCTTCTATCATAAACTTGGCTCCGCCGGGAATTTTTTCTTCCGCTGGTTGAAAGATCAGCTTCACACTACCGGTAAATTCCTTTTTTATCTGATTCAGTATCTTTGCCGTGCCCAACAAAGAAGCGGTGTGTACATCATGACCGCAGGCATGCATCTTGTTTGGATGTTTCGAACGGTAATCGCACTGGTTTTTTTCTTCAACCGGAAGGGCATCTATATCCGCTCGCAGGGCCACAACTTTTTTATCGGGCTCTTTACCTTTGATCAAAGCTGCGATCCCTGTTTTAAAAATTCCTTTTTTATAAAGAATTCCGTATTCATCCAATTTGGAAGCAATAAATGTTGAAGTTTCAAATTCCTCGTTCGACAATTCAGGATGCTGATGGATATGTCTGCGTATTCCAATTACTTCTTCTGCGTATTTTGAAGCAAGCTTCTGTATATGATTTTTCAGTCCTTCCATGTTTGGATGTTTTTAAGCAAAAGTTTGCAAATCATGTAATTTTTTATATAATCCGTTGGCAGCGATAAGGTTATCATGATTTCCCCTTTCAACGATTTTACCTTTCTTAACAACGATGATCTCATCAGCATGCTTAATGGTCGAAAGCCTGTGGGCAATAACAACAGAGGTACGGTTTTTCATCAAATTCAGCAAGGCTTCCTGTACAAGTCTTTCCGATTCGGTATCCAGCGAGGATGTGGCTTCATCAAGTATCATGATAGGGGGATTTTTTAACACCGCGCGTGCAATACTCAATCTTTGCCTTTGGCCGCCTGAAAGCTTTAGTCCCCTGTCGCCAATATTCGTATCGTAATCATTTTCGAGCTTCTCAATAAACTCATGGGCATTGCCTACTTTAGCAGCAGCGATCACATCTTCACGTCTTACATTTTTATTACCTAAAGTGATATTACCATAAATTGTATCATTGAATAATATGGTATCCTGGGTTACAATACCCATTAATCCACGCAAGTCGTCTATTTTGATGTCTCTGATAGGAATATCATCAATGCGTATTTCACCTTTCAGGCAATCATAAAATCGTGGTAACAAATCAACCATAGTAGATTTTCCCCCACCTGAAGGCCCCACAAGGGCAATTGTTCTACCTTTTTTGATTTCCAGGTTTATATCTTTCAGCACCAGTTCTTTTTCATAAGCAAAACTTACATTGCTGTATTCGATTGATTTTTTGAAATCTTTTTTACGGATGGGATCGGGTTTTTCGAGGATCACCTCCGGTGCATCAAAAATCTGGTGGATTCTTTCTACGGATGCAGCTCCCTTTTGTATATTATAAACGGCTGTTGTAATGGCTTTGGCAGGCGGAATTATTTGTGAGAAAATACCCAGGTAGGCAATGAACACTGCTGCATCCAATGGGTTTTCCGGGCTAAGAACCAGACGTCCACCAAACCATAAAACAGTTACGAGTACCGCTGCAGCCAAAAACTCACTCAATGGTGAAGCCAGGTCGCGCTTGCGGTAAAGTCTGATCATCAGTTTGGTGTATTCCTGGTTATGTTTTTTAAAATTCTCATCCGAATGATCAATGGCATTAAAAGCCTTGATAATTCTTAAACCTCCCAGGGTTTCTTCAATAATGGACAATAAAAACCCTAGTTTACGCTGCCCTTTAACTGATGTTCTTTTCAGGCTTTTACCGATCTGCCCGATCACATAACCGCTTACCGGTAATAATACAAGAACAAATATGGTTAGTGTGGGACTAATGATCAGCAAGGTAATTAGATATGAAATAATGGCAATGGGATCGCGGAACATCATTTCGAGCGAGCTCATGATTGACCATTCAATTTCCTGCACATCGCTGGTCATGCGGGCAATGATGTCTCCTTTTTTCTGTTCTGAGTGGTAGGAGAGGGGGAGTATCAATATTTTATTATAAAGATTGTTTCGCAGGTTTCTTACCACCCCGTTTCTGACAGGTGCCAGGTAGTACATGGCCAGGTATCTGAATAAATTTCTGAAAAAATAAAGCAAAATTATTGTGATGGATATGTACATTAGTACATTTATTTCGCCATATTTATCAATCCATTTGCTGATCTCATAATAGAAATTTTGTTTGAGGGAATCGAAGTTGAATATCTCCAGAGGTGGAACCTGCTCCGTGGCTTTGGTTGTATTAAACAACATTTGCAGAACCGGGATAAACAAGGCAAAGGAAGCCAGGGAAAACAAAACCGATAATATGTTAAAAATAACATTCAGGACGGCATAGCTCCAAAAAGATTTTACGTATTTGAGTATTTTAAATAAATTTTTCACCTCCGCAAAGTTAATCCGACCTGCTTATAAATCAAAAAAATCTTTACATAATGATGCAAAGCATTTACCAAACGAAGCTACGAAAAGTTTAATGCATGTGAATCCGAAAAATCATCAATTATTTTTGATCTTCCGTTTTAAGATGGGATGATAAGTTGCGAACAGAGAACTTGTTATCAACGATCAATTTTGGTTCAAAGCTGCTGGCAATCTCATTCCAGAGAACAATTTTAAAATTTTGTGTGAGTGTATCCCCTGATTCTGTATTAAATCCATCCTGTGCAACAAAAATGCCGTCGGGGTATTCTTTACCTAATGAAAAATTTGTTACATCAATACCATCGGTTTCGGAAGCACCGTCAATCTTTCCTCTTGAAATACCAAAACAACCAATGAATTTATTTTTATAATCCCGTTCAAAGATTGCAAAAGTATTTTGCCCCTGAATGGAAGCTATGAGGTAGCCTTTTTTATCAGATGCATAATAAATCGTTAATCCTTCGATATCAGGGCTAATATATTTGGCAGATGTGTCTGCAATTATAAATCTGTCGTTGTTAATGCCCGGGTCTGCAAAAAGCTTCCATATTCCCAAATCCTCCTGCCCTATATATAAATAACCAAGCTCATCATCGGCGACCATACCTTCGGTTTGCCCGTTTATTTTAAAGCTTCTGACTTTTTCGGCATAAAAAACCGTGCTGTCGTTATTCAGGGCCCATTGTTCAACTTCTCCGTTTTTGCTGTTTACAAAAGCATAATAAAGTTCTTTCCTGATATTGTGATACAGAGCAAACCCATAAACTTCTTTTACCTGCGATTTTATCACGCCATTTTGCATAGGAATCAATTTACCTGAATCCGGTTCAATTTTATAAAAAACAAGCGTGTTGTCGGTTCTATTGCTAGCTCCTGCTATATCAAAGCTTTCTCCATTGAGTTGAAAATTATACCTTATGTCAACATTATTGATCCTTCCTATCGGATAATTGAATAATATTTTTCCCTTAAGGTTATAAATCAGCAAACCTTTTTTTTTGTCCGTTCCGATGATGGTGCTTCTGGCCGGTTCTTTTTGGTGTAACCAGATGGCAGGATCATCAGCGGCATCACCTGCATCTTTAACCGGTGATGTTTCGGCTGATGCCTTTACAAGGGCAAGGTGTTTTTTTCCATTAACAACTTTATGATTTGTTTCAGAGCAAGATGCTACAAAAATGAAAATTATTGCTATTAGTTTGATTGATAAGGTCGGTTTTTTCATTCTAAAATGACTAGTATGATTATGAAACAAAATTAGTTTGTGTACCATTGTTTTATGTTAAAAATGATTTAAGCAATCGTTAACTATTTATTAATAATAACTTGATTGATAATGCCAGTATTTTTATTCTAATGATTTAGATGAATTTAGAAATTGTTGTGAATTTTTGTCATATACTTAGATAATTATGCTTATATTGCAGGCAAAACCACTGCTAAAAATCAAATTATGAGAAACCTGGAAAGAAAGGACTGGCCTGTCCTATTTGTAGATGACCAAATTGGTGCTGACAACGTTGAGGGAGACGTATTGGCAGAGATTATTCAAATTCTTGAAAATGAAAAAGAATGCGCAACTTTATCTGCACGAACTTACGAAGATGGAATTGGACTTTTGTATTCTCGTTCTGATATCGGCTGTTTGCTTGTTGATTGGGATATTGCCTCTGAAAGCAATAAAAACCCCAGGTACAGTCCCTTAAAATTCATTGAAAAAGTCAGAAAAATCAATGAAATCCTGCCTGTCTTGCTGATGACAGATAAAGACAGCATTTGGGATGTACCCACGGAGATTTTAAAAATTATCAACGGATACATTTGGAAGATTGAAGACACTCCTGAGTTTATTGCCGGTCGGATACAGAAAGAAGTTGACTGGTATAAACAAAAGGTAATGCCAGAATTTTTCACTGCTCTTGTTAAGTATGCTGAAGAATATAAGTATGCCTGGCACACTCCTGGTCATATGGGCGGAAATGCCTTTCTGAAATCTCCGGCCGGTATTGCTTTTCATAAGTATTTTGGTGAAAATATTTTACGTTCCGATCTTTCCATTTCGGTTCCTGAACTCGGATCTTTGCTTGATCATGAAGGTGTGGTGGGAGATGCTGAAAAAGAAGCTTCAAAGGTTTTTAATTCAAATCAAACCTATTTCGTACTCAATGGCACTTCAACGGCAAATCAGATCATTTGGAGAAGTCAGGTTATGGATGGAGACGTGGCTCTTGTCGATCGGAATTGTCACAAATCTTTAAATTATGCCATGGTGATAACCGGTGCAACACCAATTTACCTGGTTCCAACCAGAAATCCTTATGGAACCATTGGACCGATACACAATAAAGAATTTAGTCCTGAGGCAATACAGCAAAAGATTGATGCCCACCCGAGAATCAAGGATAAAAGCAGCAGGATCAAAATGTGCACTGTTACCAACTCCACATATGATGGCTTGTGTTACAATGTGCCTGGCATAAAGGAAAAGCTTGCCAAAAGAGCAGATAATATACATTTTGATGAGGCCTGGTATGGATACGCACGTTTCCATCCCATTTATAAAAACCATTTCGGGATGTCAGAGCATGAGCTCAATCCTGAACATCCCCCGATTTTTGCCTCACAATCTACCCACAAATTGCTGGCGGCTTTTTCACAAGCGTCTATGATACACATTCGCAACGGTGGCAAACGAAAGATCATTCCTGAAGAATTTAATGAGGCCTACATGATGCATGGCTCCACTTCGCCCAATTATCCTATGATTGCCTCATTGGATGTTGCCACAAGGATGATGAAAGGAAATGCAGGCAGAAAACTTATGGATGAGACCATTGCGGAACCCATTATTTTTAGAAAGAAAATGATGAAAATTGCCAGGGAACTTAAAGCCAGTCAAAATGAAAACAACTGGTGGTTTGAAGTTTGGCAAGCTGAAAAAGTGAAAATCAATGGTAAATATATCAATTTTGAAGATGCTTCCGTGAAAGAACTTATGAGTGATCAGAACTGCTGGACACTGAAACCTGGTGAAAGCTGGCATGGTTTCAAAAACATGGAAGATAATTACATCATGCTGGATCCCATCAAAGTAACAATTGCAACCCCCGGCATCAGTGCACAGGGAAAACTGGATGATTGGGGAATTCCTGCTGGTATCGTAACCCGCTTTCTGATGAACAAAGGCATTGTTGCGGAAAAAACCGGCCACTATAGCTGGCTCATGCTATTCAGCATGGGAACTACCAAAGGAAAGTCCGGTACATTGATTTCCGAACTGTTTGCCTTTAAAAAGCTGTACGACAGAAATGCTCCTTTGCCGGAAGTTTTTCCTGATCTGGTTGACCTGGCCCCTGAAAAATATGCAGATTTGGGGCTGAAAGATTTTTGTGATAAAATGCACAACTACCTTAAAGAACATGATATCATAGAAACTATGCTGCATAGTTTTGATGTGATCCCCGACCCTGTATTGATTCCACGAGAGGCTTATCATGAAGTAGTGAAAGGAAACGTGGAATATGTTTTACTTGATGATCTTATGGGGCGTGTTCCGGCTGTTATGGTCGTGCCCTATCCTCCCGGAATTCCTATCATCATGGAAGGTGAAAAATTCAATGAGCGCTCAAAACTTATCATTGATTATTTAAAAAAAGTTGAAGAGTTTGAATATCAGTTTCCCGGATTTGAGGGAGATATTCATGGCGTTGAGAAAGAAAAGAAAAATGATCGCAATTATTTCAAAATTTATTGTATCAAAAAATAAAACAGTACAACCATTCAAACCTTGTTAATTATGAGCAACAAATCGAAAAAAGTTGGACTTATCAGTTTAGTCGCCATTGTTTTTGGTTCCATGATAGGCGGCGGAATTTTTAACATTCCACAAAACATGGCAGCCAATTCCTCTCTTGGCCCAATCATTATTGCCTGGATCATTACTGGTGTTGGAATGCTTTTCCTGGCATTTACTTTTAAAAGCCTTTCCAATGCCAGGCCGGATATTAAATCAGGAATTTACGCCTATGCCCGCGAAGGCTTTGGAAGATACGTGGGCTTTAATGCGGCCTGGGGATATTGGATTGCAGCCGCGGTCGGAAATGTCGCATTTGCGGTCATGTTAAATGATGCCGTCGGTCATTTTTGGCCGGTACTGCTTGAACATGGATGGCAAACAATAGTTTTCGGAGCTGTCCTGATATGGATTATGAATTTCATTGTTCTTAACGGTATTGAAGGAGCTTCCAGTTTGAACACAATTTCTACCATTGCCAAATTGGTTGCATTGGTCGTTATCATTATCATCATGATAGTCTTTTTCAATTTAAAAGATTTTACTTTCGCCTTTTGGGGAGAAGGATTAAATCTGGGAAGTATAGGTGAACAAATACGCGCTCCCATGCTTGTTACGCTTTGGTGTTTCATTGGTATTGAGGGTGCAGTGGTCGTTGCAGGCAGAGCTAAAAGTCCTTCGGATGTTGGAAAAGCAACGGTAATAGGCCTTTTGCTTGCTTTGTTCCTTTATGTGTTGCTGAGTGTGCTTGCTTTCGGAATCATGCATCAACCCGAACTGGCGAAATTAAAAGATCCATCAACAGCATACCTCCTGCAAAACGTAGTGGGGGAATGGGGAATAGATCTGGTCAATATTGCAGTGATCATTTCAGTTGGAGGAGCCTGGATAGCCTGGACCATTCTTGTGGCAGAAGTTCCCTTCGAAGCTGCCAAAGAAGGCGTCTTGCCCAAAATTTTTAAGCGTGAAAACCGCAAAGAATCTCCCATGGCTGCACTTTACATTTCCAGCATTATCATGACCATTTTCATGATAATGGTGGCTTTTGCCAAAAATGTTTACATGGCTGCCATTGACATTGCAAGTATCATGATCCTGCCACCGTATATCCTAAGTGCTGCCTACCTCTGGAAAGCTGCCGAAAGGTCTGAGATTTTAAAAGAGAAAATCAAAAAGAGAAAAAGAGCTTTAACCATTGGTATTGCAGCTACCTTCTATTGTGCCTGGCTGGTTTATGCAGCCGGCGTGAATTACATACTGTTGTCAGCGATATTTTATACCATAGGAATTCCTTTTTATCTTATAGCACATAAAGATGAGCTCAAAGAAGGAAAAACAGCATTTAAACCATACGAAATGCTTATTGCTGTGATATTTATCATTTCAACAATTATAGCCATCGATATGCTGATAACCGGGAAAATCAGTTATTAAATCCAAAAAAACAAAGACATGGAATACAATAAAATGTTTCAATTCTTAATCATTGATAATCAAATTGATGAGTTGAGCGTTTCAGGTGATCTGATCAGAAACATTGCTGAAGCAATTGATGAAAGAGGTTATCAGGTGATAACTGCAAATAGTCAGTTCGAAGCAGAAATTACCATAATTAATAATCCCACAATTGGTTGCATATTGCTTGATTGGGATGAGAATAGTGAAAGTTTCAGCACCAAGGAGATCATTGCGTTTATTCGTAAAAGAGGGCTCGAAATGCCGATTTTCATTGTTACTGAAAAGGAAAACATTTCGGAAATAGAGTATGATGTTTTAAAGGATACCCGGGGATTTATTCATCCCGAAGAAGAAACACCTTCTTTTGCAGCAAAATATGTTGGCAGGGCATATCATGAATATATCAGCTCGCTTAAGACTCCTTTTTTCGGTGGCATGATCGACTGGGTGGAATCAGGAAACGAAATGTGGTTGTGTCCCGGTCATAACGGGGGTAACTTTTATAAAAAATCCCCGCAGGGTCGAATTTTATATGACTATCTCGGTGAGCGTTTCTGGCGTTCCGATTTTAATTTCGTTCCCGATCTGGGCGATATTTTAACCCATACTGGTGCCTATCTTGAATCAGAAAAAGAAGCGGCCAAAACCTTTGGCGCCGACAGGACTTATTTTGTACTCAATGGCACTTCCACTTCGGTAAAAATGGTAAACTGCGCTTTGATAAAACATGGTGACTTGATTCTGTTTGACCGCAACAACCATAAATCCCACCATCATTCCGCATTGATGATCAATGGCGCCATTCCGATTTTTATCGAAGATGACAGAAACGATTTCGGCATGGTTGGTCCCCTGAAGCTGGATGCTTTGGATGAGGACAGGATCAGAAAAGCTATCAAAAACAATCCTTTGGTAAAAGACAAAGATGCCTGGAAAAAAGAAAGGCCTTTCAGGGTTGCCATCATTGAAAACAACACTTATGATGGAACGACTTACAACGTTAAGACCATCATGGATAAGATCGGTCACCTGTGTGATTATGTCTTTTTTGATGAAGCCTGGGGAGCATTCATGAAATTTCACCCGGTTTTCAAAGGCCGTTACGGAATGAGTCTTGAGCTTGGAGAAAAGGATCCGGGAGTTTATGTAACGCATTCAACGCACAAGCAACTGGCCGGCATGTCGCAAGCTTCGCAAATTCATGCCAAAGACAATCATATCAAGGGACAGAAAAGGCGGTTGAATCACAAAAGAATGAATGAGGTCTATATGATGCATATGTCAACTTCACCCTTCTATCCCATGTTTGCATCGCTGGATGTGGGCGCCCAAATGATGAAAGGCAAAAATGGTTTCTTCCTTTGGGATGATGCCTTAAAAACTGCCATTGAGATACGAAAGAAAGTCAGGGAGCTGGGCGAACAGTTCAAAAATCATGAAAACCCGAAAAAGCGCTGGTTTTACAATCCCTTTGTTCCTGACAAAGTCAGCATTAAAAACTCTCCGCATTACAAGGATGTTGAAAACATCAAATGGGAAGATCTGCCCACAGATGTTATTGTGGCCGAGCAGCAGGCCTGGCTGATGCGCGAGGGCGCCAAATGGCATGGTTACAAATCCATCAAAGGGGATTTTGTAATGATGGATCCCAGTAAAATGTTCTTTATCACACCCGGAATTGATCGTGAAACCAACAAATATGAAGACTGGGGACTGCCTGCTCCTATGCTCGGAAAATACATGCGGTCAAGAGGCATTGTGCATGAGAAAACAGATTTTAATTCCATATTATTCCTGGTTACTCCCGGGATAGAGAAAAACAAGGCAGGCACATTGCTGGCAGAACTACTCAGATTCAAAGAGCTGTTCGACAACAATGCCCTGATGGATGATGTTTATCCTGAATTGACAAAAGAGAACCCCGATCATTACAAAGGAAAAGGCGTATGGGATGTTGCGCAGGTTATTCATAATATTTACAAGGATCATGAAGCCAAAACACTGCAACAAAATATGTTTAAAAAGGAACATTTCCCGGAGATGGCCATGACCCCTATGGAAGCCCAGAACAAACTGGTTGCCGGTGAAGTGGATTATGTCCCCTTAACAGAAGCCCATGGCAGAATAGCTGCCACCTTAGCCCTGGTATATCCTCCAGGCATCGGTGTAATCATGCCGGGAGAACGCTATGATGAAAAGGCAAAACCCATGATGGATTATTTTGCACTTTTCGAAAAAACAAATCCTTATTTCCCCGGCTTTGAAAATGAAATTCAGGGAGCATATCTGGATACGGATGAAGAGGGTAATGAACGATACTTCACTTATGTTGTGAAGGCGTGATGCTATGAGTTTGATCGTTTCTTTTTTGAGTTTTGATTTCCTTAACCCAACTTGGCCCTACGATCAAAAAAACAAAAAAATCACCTGTTTTTCGCCATTGGAATTTCATGAACACATAACCAGTAGTGATATTTTTTGTTGTTTCATTTATAGTGCAGTACTTTGCTTGCTTAATTGATAAACTGGGACTGGGAGCATTTTTAATGCGACTGGGACTTTTAAACCCATATATTAACATCTCTTTGATCAGCATAGCTGCCAAAGCCATTTATGCCGTTTCGGAACACAAGACATCCATAATATTGGACATCAATAGCGAATTGGCTGCTTGTTTTGGGCATTCCCTGATTTAAACATCAGCTCTCGTACACCATCAAAACGATTCAAGGGTTGATGCCCATCTTTACATTACCATACTGGCATATCAAGTGTTAATGATTTGATACATGTTACCTGATCTGAGATAATCGGATAATCTTTGCAAACATGGCAGGATTTAATTGTAAATTTGTTCTATGGAATCCAAAAGACAAAATAAGATTTCGAAATTATTGCAACGTGATCTGGGAGAGATTTTTCAACGCGAAAGCACCAGTTTGTTCAATGGTTCAATGATCACGGTTACCAGGGTTTATGTTACCAAAGACCTTTCTATTGCGAAAGTTTTTCTTAGCTTATTTGCTACAAAAGACAAAGAAAAACTGCTGGGAACAATCAGATCAAATACCAGTGAAATAAGAAGACAACTGGGGAACAAAATCAGAAACCAGTTAAAAAAAGTTCCCGAACTGCAATTTTTTGAAGATGATTCGCTGGATTATATCGAAAACATTGAAAATCTGTTAAACCAGTAAAATCCGCTATGATGAAGTATGATCCTATAAAAAGTTCACTTGGAAAGTTTTTTGATCGTACACCAGGTTTGCGGAAATTATTCTATCATTTGCTCAACCTGTTATTGCTTCGCACCTGGCATGTTAAAAAGGCAATAAACAAGTGGGCAAAAACAGCCGACAACAGAGCGCTTGTTCTGGATGCAGGTTCGGGTTTCGGGCAGTATACATATTTTCTTTCAGGGAAAAACAAATACTGGAAAATCACTGCAGTTGATGTGAAAGAGGAACAAATTGAAGATTGCAACAATTTCTTTTCAAAGATCAAAAGAAACAATGTTATCTTTAAAAAAGCGGACCTCACAAAATACACCAAAGAAAATACTTTTGATCTGATCCTGTCGGTTGATGTGATGGAGCATATTGAGGATGATGTGGCTGTATTCAAAAATTTTTACAAATCGCTTACAGCAGGCGGAATGGTATTGATTTCGACCCCTTCAGACCAGGGTGGATCGGATGTGCATCATCATGATGAAGATTATGAAAACAATGGGAGTTACTCATTTATTGATGAGCATGTTAGAGATGGGTATAATATCGAAGAAATTAAGGAGAAATTAAAAAGTGCCGGTTTCGGGAAAATTGAGGCACACTATCAGTACGGAAAACCCGGTAAAATTTCCTGGCGCTTATCCATGAAATATCCGATTCTGATACTGAATGCCTCCAAGCTGTTTTTCATTATATTACCCCTTTATTATCTGCTTACATTTCCTGTCTGTTTAATCTTAAACAGTATTGATACCCATCGTGAGCATAAAACAGGAACAGGGTTGGTGGTTAAAGCATGGAAATCATAAAAAGACTTTTGGTTTGAATTTTCCGTATTACATAGCAAAAAGATACCTTGTAAGCAAAAAATCGCACAACATTATCAATATCATTTCTGTTGTTTCTGTTGTTGGTATTACGGTAGGTACCATGGCGCTGATCATTGTACTTTCTGTTTTTAACGGATTCGAAAGTCTTGTGATCTCATTGTTCAATACTTTCAATCCCGATCTGGAAATAACCATTGAGAAAGGAAAGACTTTTCAAATAAATGATATACCTGAGGATTCGATCAGAGAAATTCCTGGTGTGCTTTCTTTTGTTGAAGTTGTAGAGGAAAATGCATTGATCAAAAGCGAAGAGAAACAACATATTGTAACCCTTAAAGGTGTCAGCTCCGAATATGAGAAGGCAAACAGGCTTGATTCCATGATCATTGACGGAGAATTTCTGCTGAAGAAAGGCAAACATGATTTTGCTGTTCTGGGGGCTGGCGTGGCCTATTACCTTGATGTTCATATTCATGATTATATGGATCCACTGGTGATATATGTTCCTGACAGATTTACAACACCCACAGGCATGAATTTCGAATCGGCCTTTAACCGGAAAATGATATTTCCATCCGGGGTATTTTCGGTGCAGCAGGATTTTGATACAAAATATGTGCTCGTTCCGCTTGATTTTGCCCGTGGTTTGCTGGATTATGAAAGTGAAGTTACATCTGTTGAAATCGGACTGACAGAAAATGCTGACCTGAAACAGGTTCAGGCTACGCTTGAAAACATGCTGGGTCCGGATTATAAGATCAAAAACCGGTTTCAGCAACAGGAGTTATTATACAAGATCATGAAATCGGAAAAATGGGTTACTTTTTCCATTCTTGCATTTATCTTGCTTATTGCTACCTTTAATGTGGTGGGGTCGCTCAGTATGCTTATTCTTGATAAGAAAAAAGATATTGCTGTTTTGTATAGCATGGGTGCTAACAACAAGCAGGTCAGGCAAATATTTTTATTTGAAGGGTTGCTGATTGTTTTGCTGGGAGGTTTTGCCGGGCTGATACTCGGAGCTCTCGTTAGTTATTTGCAGCAAACTTTTGGCATAATTCGTTTAGGAGCAGCGGCAGGTTCTTTTGTTGTTGAATATTATCCTGTAGAAATGCAAATCACTGATTTTATAAGTGTTTTTGTAACTGTGCTGCTCATTGGTTTTCTGGCAGCATGGTATCCGGTAAAACAGATAACCAGAAAATATCTGCACCGGAAACTGGCGTAAATGAAAAAATAACCCGAGATAATCACGCTTTGTTTTACAAAAGATATTCAATGCATACAACCTTTAACTGTATTAAACTGTCTTAACATAAATTAGGAAATCACCCCATAATAATTGTTATATTTGTAAGTTAATAATTTAGGGGGTAATTATTCATAATCAATTAATAATTAACGTAATGAAGCGAATACTACTTTCTTTCCTGTTTGTTTTGTTAACAGGGTTTGTTTGTTCATATAGTTCCCTGGCAGCCGCGGGTAAAAACATTACTTTAGATAATTACCAGGATAACCAAATGATGGTAACCGAAAGTAACATGGAAAAGCTTTCAGTTAGTAATTTCCTTTCCAATATTTTCTTTACAGACATACAAACAGAATATGGTGTATTCACCAAGCTCATCATCAATGGGTACACTAAAAATCAGGAAACCGGGGCCCCCCTCTTGCCCGTAAAGCGTGAACTTATTGAAATACCCTGGAATGCCAAAGCTGTTGTTAAGATCACATCATACAAGACCAGGGAAATTGATCTGAACCGTGAAGGTATTACAAATTATCTTTATCCTTCACAACCCGAGCATTTTAAGGATGATGTAAAGCCTGAATTTGTTTATAATCAGCAGGCCTATCAGTTTAATGCATATGATGAAAAAGAAATTGTAAGCTTTGATGAACTGGGTATTATGCGTGGAACCAGGATAGGCAGGATCAATATCGCTCCCGTAAAATATAATCCCGTTCAGAATAAATTGCTTGTTTACACTGAAATCAATTTTGAAGTTGTTTTTGAAAACGCCGATATTCCAAAAACCATCGAGCAAAAACAAAAAAATTACAGTCCCTTTTTTACAGCCATTAACAGGCAGTTGATCAATAGTTTTCAATTAGGTACAAGAGATAATTTCATGCGCTACCCGGTTAAATATGTAATTGTCTCCGATCCGATGTTTGAAAATCAGCTACAGGAATTTGTTGAATGGAAAACCGAAAAAGGATTTCATGTTATAGAAGCTTATACGGATGATCCCCAGGTGGGTAACACGCCGCAGGAAATTAAAAGTTATCTCGACAGTCTTTATAATGCAGGTACCTCAGAAGATCCGTCCCCCTCTTTTGTACTTTTTGTAGGTGATGTAGATCAGATTGAAGCCTGGCCGGGAAATACGGGTTGGCATGTGACCGATCTTTTCTATTGTGAATATACAGGTGATTATTTCCCGGAAGTTTATTACGGACGTTTCTCCGCCCAGGACAGTGCGCAACTGCAGCCTCAGATTGACAAAACCATCATGTATGAAAAATATCAGATGCCTGACCCATCCTATTTGGATACAGTAGTGATGGTAGCTGGCGTGGATAGCTATCACGGTCACGACTGGGCCAACGGGCAAATCAACTACGGCACAACCAATTATTTCAATGATGCAAATAATCTTTATTCAAATACATACTTGTATCCTGAATCAGAAAACCATGCGGTGGATATCAGACAAAATGTTAGTGATGGTGTGGCCTATGGAAATTATACAGCTCATTGCAGTCCTTCCGGTTGGGGAAATCCGTCATTTACCGTTAGCCATGTGCCCGACCTTGAAAATCAGGATCAGTATGGTTTGCTTGTTGGTAATTGCTGTTCATCAAATGCATTTGATTCGGATGCTTGTTTTGGAGAAGCGCTTTTGCGTGCTGAAAACAAAGGAGCACTTGGTTATATCGGGGGTTCCAACAGTACCATGTGGGATCCTGATTATTACTGGGGTATTGGTGTTGGCGAGATAAGGGAAAATCCTCCACCTTATGATTCAACAACATTAGGTGCCTACGACAGGATGTTTCACACGCATAGTGAATTATTCGAAGAATGGTATGTTACCCAGTCGGAAATGATTTATGCCGGCAACCTTGCCGTAACGGAAGGAACACCTGCAGAGTCAAATTATTACTGGGAGATCTATTGCCTGATGGGAGATCCATCAGTAATGATCTATTTTGGAATACCATCAACATTAACAGCAACATACCCCAATTCCATCCCAATTGGTGTAAATACCATCACCATCAATACCGAACCCTATGCCTATGCAGGCTTTTCAAAAGATGGTATTCTGCACGGGGCAGCACTTGCTGATAGTTTAGGCGAAGCTGTGATTGAGTTTACCGAACCCATTACCGAACCAGGAACCGCTGACATTGTTATTACAAAACAAAATCGTCAGCCGCATACTGGTACAATTGAAGTGATTACGCCCAATTCAGCTTTTATCATTCTTGAAGAATACATAATTGATGATACCAATGCCAACAATAACGGATTAGCCGATTACGGAGAAGATATTTATCTGGATGTTGACCTGAAAAATATCGGACAAAAAGATGCGATCAATGTAATTGCTGATATTTCAACTGCAGACACACTTGTAGTCATTTCCAAGGATTCACAGGAATACGGATCAATTCCTTCCGATGAAATCGTAGGTAAAAACAATGCTTTTCAAATTCAAATTGCTGAGGATATTCCTGATCAGCATATACTTGCATTTGATATGTTGATAGAAGGTGAATCAAGGGATACCTGGGATGAAAGTTTTGAAATAACCGTTAATGCCCCGAAACTGACAGTTAAAAGTATTGAAATTGATGATTCCGAGCTCGGAAACGGTGATAATGCACTTGATCCCGGTGAAACGGCAAACCTGATCATTCCCCTTGCCAATACAGGACATGCCGATATTTACAATGTGATCTCCGAATTGAGTTCAGCAAGCGATATTGTTACCATTAACACCGGACAAGTAGAAACGGATACTCTAAAAAGAAATGAACAGGAAGAGATTGTTTTTGGTATTACTGTCAGCCAATCGGCTGAAACAGGGGATGTTATTGATTTTGACTTTGTCGCCCAAAATGAACATTACCAGGGAGCAAAAAGCTTTGGCCTGGGTGTGGGATTATTTGTTGAAGATTATGAAAGTGGAAATTTTGGTGAATTCCACTGGATATTTGATGGAAACGCAGATTGGACAATTTGTGAAGAGGATCCATGGGAAGGTACTTATTGCTCACAAAGCGGAGATATTAACGATATGCAGAATACTTCACTGATCATTCAGTTTGAGGTTACTTCAGCCGATAGCCTTTCATTTTATAAAAAAGTATCCTGCGAAGATGATCCGGTCAATGATAATTACGATTTTCTGGCATTTTACATTGATGATGTTGAAATGGGAAGATGGGACGGTGAAGTGGACTGGAGCCGGGAAGCATACTTTGTTGAAGAAGGAACACATACTTTCAGATGGGATTATTCAAAAGATTATTCCGTTGCCGAAGGAGAAGACTGTGCATGGGTTGACTATATTGTCTTTCCTCCAACCCCATATTATGTTGGCATAGAAGAAGCAGCATCGGATATTGCAATTGAGGCAAATGTATTTCCCAATCCTGCAGATCAAATGATCAATATATCGCTCAAAACCAATCAGTCAATAAAAAATATTAAGGTAACAATTTATAATTCACTCGGGCAAACGATGAAAAACATTTTTAGTAAATCACTGGTAAAAGGATTTCACTCAATACAGATAGAAACTTTATCACTTACTAAAGGAATTTATTATTGTGTTATTGAAGCAGATAACTATAAAACAACAAAAAAAATAATTATAACGAGATAATTAAAGTTTTAACTATCATAATATTAAAGCCATGAAAAAAATATTTACAACTACATTACTTAGCTTAATTCTGGGTTTTGCTTTTGGAAGCGAATGGGTAACCATTAAATCGGATAAGGCAAAACCGGCTCAAATCACTTTGAAATCATCAGATATTCAAACATCGGTCATCCGATTCGGATTAGATGGATTTTACAAAATCCCTGTTGAAACACCCAAAGGTATTCAGCAGTTGATTGCCCTTCCGAAAGGAACCAGGATTCTTGAAAAAGGTGCACCCGATCTGCCAAAGCTGACAGCCTCGGTAATAATTCCTGATGTGGCCGGTATGAAGGCAGAAGTGATAAGTTCATCTTATAAAGAGTATCAAAACATAGACCTGGCACCTTCAAAAGGCCTGCTGTCCCGTGATGTTGATCCCTCAACAGTTCCATATGAGTACAGTGATGTTTATAAGCAGGATGCATTTTATCCGGGCAAAATAGTAGAATTGCGTGATCCTTATATTATCAGGGATTACCGCGGGCAGACCGTTGTTTTGTATCCATTTCAGTACAATCCCGTAACCAAAGTTCTCCGCGTACTTGATGAGGTTACAATAAAAGTATACAAAGCAGATAACAACGGGAAGAATCCATTGGTTCGTAACAGAGAGTTAACAAGCATTAGCAAGGAATTCAGGCCGGTTTACGAGCGGCATTTCCTCAATGCCAATCAAACAAGGTACACTCCTGTTGACGAGCATGGTAATATGCTTATTATTTCATACGGGGATTTTATGGATGAAATGCAGGATTTTGTAGATTGGAAAATTCAAAAAGGAACACCAACCGAAATGGTTGATGTTGCTACAATAGGTAACAATTCTTCTGCCATTAAATCATACATCAATACCTATTATAATGATAACGGATTAACCTTTGTACTTCTGGTTGGTGATGCCGCCCAGGTTACTCCTTCATATTCCTACGGAGATTCTGATAATGAATATACATATTTGGTAGGTAACGATCATTATCCCGACCTTTTTATCGGAAGATTTTCTGCCGAAACAGGCAGTCAGGTTGAAACACAGGTAGAACGAACCCTGGAGTACGAAAAAAACCCTTATACCGATATTGACTGGTTCACTGTTGGTATTGGCATTGCATCTTCACAGGGGCCGGGAGATGAGGGAGAATACGATTACGAGCATATACGTAATATACATGATGATCTGTTAGCATATACTTACACTGATTGTCACGAACTTTTCGATGGTTCACAAGGTGGAGATGACGAACCCGGCAATCCAACACCGGCAATGGTTGCACAGGCAATTAATGACGGATCATCCATTATTAATTATACAGGTCATGGAAGCTCAAGCTCCTGGGGTACATCGGGATTTTCAAGCTCCGATGTAAATAACCTTACCAATGAAGGTATGCTCCCGTTTATCTGGTCTGTGGCTTGTGTTAACGGAGATTTTGTTGGTAAGACCTGTTTTGCCGAGGCATGGCTGCGTGCGGAAAACAATGGTGAGCCCAGTGGGGCCATTGCTACCTTAATGTCAACCGTTAATCAGCACTGGGACCCACCCATGTGCGGACAGGATGAAATGGTAGATATTCTTGTTGAATCATACCCGGATAATATCAAAAGAACTTTTGCAGCCCTTTCGATGAACGGTTGTATGCAAATGAATGATGAATATGGTAGTTCCGGTGTTGAAATGACAGATACCTGGACGGTATTCGGCGATCCTTCCGTAATGGTCAGAACCGATATGCCTGATCCCATCCCGGCAACTTATGATGATGTAACTTTCATTGGCGTAGATCAAATTACAGTAACATGCCCGGTTGAAGGTGCGCTGGTATGTCTTACACTCGATGGTGAAATACTGGCGACAGCCTATGTTGAAGGCGGTACGGCAACACTGCAATTCCCGGCCCTGGAAGATTATGGTATCATCACCATTACAATCACCGCGTATAATCATATTCCTCATATCGGTGAAATCGAGATCATCCAGCCGGAAGGACCCTATATCATGTACCACAGTCATATTAATAATGACAAGCAAGGCAATGATAACGGATTTGTTGACTACGGTGAAACAATATATCTCACACTTACACTTGAGAATATGGGCAATGATGATGGCATTGATGTAGAAACAAATATCAATACCATGAACAGCTATGTTGAAATCACGGATGATTCTGATGTGTTTGAGCTCATTCCGGCCCAGGATACTGCAACCGTTCAAAACGGCTATTTGTTTACTGTCGCTGATGATATTCCCGACATGACGAAGGTTAACTTTGATGTGCAGGCCTCAAGTGGAGATGATACCTGGGAAAGTGACTTTGATATTACGGTTAATGCTCCCGTACTGCAGGTCAGAACACTTGAAATAGTTGATACCGCTAATGGCAACGGTGATGGTGTATTTGATCCGGGTGAAACAGTGGTTGTTAAGATCAAAAATCGTAACAACGGACATTGTACCGCATACGACACAGAAGCAACCATTGGTACAGAAAGCCCGTACCTGTACCTCGACAATACAGAAGCAACTGTTGGGAATATTCCAATTATGCAGAACAAAAGTGCCATGTTTACGGTAACTGCCGATTCTGCAACACCGCAGGGAGAAGTTGTATATTTTGATTACGAGGTGACCTGTGGAGGATATAGTAAAACAAAAACATTTACTGTTGAAGTCGGTATGATCTACGAAGACTGGGAAACAGGAGATTTTACCAAATTCGACTGGGTAACGCAGGGCGATAAAGACTGGGTTATCTCAGATGAGATATTCTATGAAGGTGACTTCTCTGCCGAAAATGGTAACATCGGTAACAATGAGTATTCTGAATTAAAAATCACCATTGAAGCAAAAACCTATGATTCAATTAGCTTTTGGGTAAAAACATCCACGGAAGTCAACCGGGATAAACTTGAATTCTACATTGGTAATAGCAAAAAGGCCGAATGGTCAGGTATTGTTGACTGGCAGCATGTTTCAATACCAATTTCCAGCGGTACACATACCCTAAAATGGAAATATACAAAAGACGAGTTATTAAGCTATGGTGATGATTGTGTATGGATTGACAATATTATCTTTCCGCCCATTCCGGTTCTTTCGGCTTTTGCGGGCAGAGACTCATATACCTGTGAGGGTACGGATTTTCAATGCAAAGGCATTGCCCAAAACTATGTGAGCCTCGAATGGTCAACAAAAGGAGATGGAACGTTTAGCGATCCTACTATACTTGAACCTTTGTATACTCCCGGAAGCACTGATATAGAAAGTGGTCAGGTTAAACTGATTCTAAGAGCCTATGATGATGAAGGCAATGAAGATGTTGATAACATGATATTATCAATTTCTAATGAACCGGATAAGCCTGAAATTCCTTCAGGGCCTGATTACGTTGATCTCAGCAACACTAAGCATAGCGAATATACAACAAGAGAACTTGAATTTACAGAAAGCTACGAATGGAACCTTGAACCGGAAGAAGCCGGAACCTTATCAGGAAACGATACCATTGTGAACGTAACATGGAATCCTGATTTTCTTGGAGAAGTTATGGTTTATGTGAAGGCAATTAATAATTGCGGTGAAAGCGAAATTTCAGAAGGATTTAGCGTAACGATTGACAAAACCGTTGGTATCCCCGTAAAAGAACCATCAGCAGGTATTCGGATATTCCCGAATCCGACGCATGGGCTATTCTATCTGGAATTCAATGATTTTGATGAAGAACAGGCAGATATTCAAATCGTTTCCATTACCGGATCAATGGTTTATAAAGAAACAATTTCAATTAACGGAACTGATCATAAACAACAAATTAATTTAGGTTCACTGAATAAAGGCATTTATTATGTAACCGTTACTACAACTACGAAAAAACTAAGTACAAAACTGGTTATTACGAATTAGTTATGGTGCTCAATTAATAATTAAAAATAACTATCATGAGAAAGCTTTTGATAACAGGCCTGGTTTTATTATTTTCAATTGCCGGTTTTTCTGATAATTGGAGAAACATTTCATCTTCAACTGAAAAGCCCCCGGAGATAAAACTGGTGTATTCAAATATTGATCAATCACGTATAAACATTTCCGTACCCGGATTCACAACGAAAGAGATAAGAACAAAAGATGCTTCGGGAACCATTATTAAACTGCATGATGCCAGCCGGATGCTGGAAAAAGGAGCACCGGACCTTCCCAAACTGACTACTTCTCTTATTATTCCCAATCAGGCGGAAATGGAAGTTAAGGTAATATCTTCGGAGTATACTGATTATCAAAACATGGAGATACTTCCTTCAAAAGGAAACCTTTACAGGGATGTTGACCCTTCAACCGTACCTTATGAGTATGGTGCAGTTTACCAGGAAAACAAATTTTATCCCGGAAAACTTACCGAAATGAGAACGCCATATATCATAAGGGATTACAGGGGGCAAACCATTATTGTATATCCTTTTCAATACAATCCGGTTACCAAAACCCTGAGGGTATACCATCAGTTTGAAATAGAGCTTGTTAAAAAAAGTGAGCAGGGAGAAAATATCCTTGTAAGAGAAAATAAGCCGGAGCGTGTAAATAGTGAATTCAATAAGATCTATCAACGGCATTTTCTCAATAGCAACATATCGAGATATGAACCCCTTGAGGAAGAGGGAGATATGCTGATCATTAGCTTTAATGATTTCATTCCGGCTGTTCAACCGCTTGCCGACTGGAAAATACAATCCGGTATTGAAACCGAAATTGTGGATGTAGCTGATATCGGAGCCAATGCCAATGATATTAAAGATTATATTGCTGATTATTACGATAACCATGATCTGGCTTTTGTGTTGCTTGTCGGGG
The DNA here is from genome assembly GCA_964611705.1 of uncultured Bacteroidales bacterium. Taxonomy (GTDB): domain Bacteria; phylum Bacteroidota; class Bacteroidia; order Bacteroidales; family JAIOZK01; genus JAIOZK01. Next base: position 12,524 of record CAZTAW010000004.1, on the reverse strand, counting down.
ATGCGGACCAGGTTCCACCGGCGTATGCCAGTGGCTATTCCGACAACAAGTATGCCTATATCGTTGGCATGGATCATTATCCTGATATTTTTATTGGAAGGATGTCAGCAGAAAATAGCAGTCAGGTTGAAATACAGGTAAACAGAACCCTTGAATATGAAAAAAATCCTTTGACTACTACGGATTGGTTTTCAAAGGGCATTGGAATAGCATCAAGTCAGGGGCCGGGAGACGAAGGTGAATATGACTATGAACATATTCGTAATATACATGATGATTTGCTTGGTTTTACCTATACAGCATGCCCGGAACTATTTGACGGTTCCCAGGGCGGGCTGGATGAACCAGGTAATCCCACACCGGCAATGGTAGCAGCAGATATTGAGGAAGGTGCCTCTATTATCAATTATACAGGTCATGGAAGCTCTTATAGCTGGGGTAGCTCTGATTTTGCAGTTTCGGATGTAAACCAACTTGAAAACCAGGGGATGTTTCCTTTTATTTGGTCGGTTGCATGCGTGAATGGAAATTTTGTTGGCAAGACCTGCTTTGCAGAAGCATGGCTCTGGGCTGAAAAAAATGATCAGCCAACAGGAGCAGTCGCCACACTGATGTCAACAATAAATCAAAGCTGGAATCCGCCCATGAGCGCTCAGGATGAAATGAATGACATTCTGACTGAAAGCTATGAAAACAATATAAAACGTACTTTTGCAGGCATTTCGATGAATGGCTGCATGAAAATGAATGATAAATATGGCTGGGAAGGGGATGAAATAACAGATACATGGGTAGTATTTGGAGATCCCTCTGTTGTGGTTCGTACTGCTATGCCTGAAATGCTCATGGCAAGTTACAATTCACCGCTTATGCTTGGCACGTCGCAGTTAAGTATAACTTCTGAAGCTGAAGGTGCCCGGGCAGCACTAACCGAAGATGGTGATATCATTGCTGTTGGTTATATTAAGAATGGCAATACTGTTTTGGAATTTGATCCCCTGGATGAAGTTACAACACTAACCTTAGCAATTACTGGCTTCAATTATATTCCTCATATTGCAGAAATTGATGTAATTCCCGCAGAAGGGCCATATGTTGTTTATAAAGATAATGTCCTGAACGATGAAAACGGTAACGGACAGGTGGATTACGGAGAAACTGTTCAGCTTTCGCTTGAACTTGAAAATGTTGGAATTGCTGATGTTTCGGTTGTTGATGTTATCATTAGCTCCAATAGCGAATATGTTACCATCACTGACAGCATTGAAGTCTATGCTTCAATTCCGGCAGGAGAAACAGCTACTGTTGAAAACGGATTTGAAATAACGATCTCGCCTGAGGTGCCGGACAACCACCTTGTAACGATTTATGTGGAAGCATCGGCAGAAACAAGAGAGGTGTGGAACAGCAGCTTTACCATAGGTATGCATGCACCGGTCATGGCGTATACTGATTATTCCATTGATGATACCGGAGGCAATAACAATGGAAGGATGGACCCGGGTGAAACGGTCAAGCTGAATATCGGAATAGAAAATACAGGATCTTCGGATGCAAATGCAATTTCGGGAAAGCTTGTACCGGAATATACATTTATAAGCCTCGAAGATGAAATGATTAACTATGGCAGTATCGCTGTCGGTTCGTCATCCGAAGAGGATTTCACGGTAACCTGTCCGGATTACATTCCGGAAGGTATTGAAATTGATTTTACTTTTACTTATTATGCTGAAGACAATATGATTGATGAGGCCATTTTTACAGTGCCTGTCGGGCAGTCCCGATTGCTGATCCTTGATTTGGATGAAAACCCGCTGAGCGGACCCGTTATGGTTGATATCCTCGGAAATGAAAAACTATCTGCCGATTTTGAACAATCCATTGCCGGAAATATTTCGGATCATTACAAAGCCATTTTTTTGAACCTTGGTGTTTACAGCTCCAATCACCAACTCTCAACGCAGGAAGGGCAGTTACTTGCCAATTATCTCTCAAACGGTGGTAACCTTTATATGGAAGGTGGGGACACCTGGTATTATGATGATTCAACTCCGGTACATGATTATTTTAATATTTTAGGTACGGAGGATGGAAACGGTGACCTGGGTCCGATATACGGTATGGATGATACTTTCACGGAAGACCTTTATTATGCCTACGATGGCGGAAATAGCTGGATTGACAGAATCGAGGCCATGGGCAATGCCTTTGAGATTTTTGAGAATCAATCCCCGGTATATATCAACGCCATAGCTAATATCGGCACGAATTACAAAACAATAGGCTCATCCTTTGAATTTGGTGGTTTAATAGATGGCAACTCAACCAAAAGAGAATTACTGCTCAAATATCTTGATTTCTTTGGGTTAATCCTTCCAGAGCAACCTGCAATGCCCGAAGGTAATACAACGGTATGTGCAGGCTTCGGGAACTCAGTGTATACGGTTGAACCCCTTATGGATGTTGTGCATTATTACTGGGTAATTGAACCTGTTGGAGCCGGAGAAGTTTTCGGTAATACGGAAAATATAACAATTAGCTGGAATCAGGACTATGCAGGGATGGCACAAGTGCAGGTTTGCGGAATGAGCGCAATGGGCATGGGTCCGATGTCAGAACAACTTGAAGTGGAAGTTATGCAGGCTCCGCAGATCACACTTGGAAATGACACGAATATGTGTATCAATCACAGTATTGTATTGTCACCGGGTAGCGGATTTGCAGCTTATGAGTGGATGAACGGCAATACAGAACCTACATTTGAGGTTGACTCAACATTGGGCGGACTGGGAGATCATGAAATATCTGTGATGGTAACTGACGAAAATGGCTGCACAGCCGAGGCATTAGTGACCATTACCATTGAAGAGTGTGCAGGTATTGATCAGTTTGCCATTAATGAATTGGTAACTATTTACCCCAATCCTTCAGAAGGAATTATTCATATAGATATTTCATACAGTAAGCTTCAGATTGAAGAAATTGTGATTATGAATGCCATGGGCAGGGTTGTTTATCAAGATGCCATCAAATTAAATAACAAGGCAATTGATTTGAGTACCTACGGAAAAGGTCTGTATTTTATCAAATTAAAAACAAAATGGGGAAATATAAATAAAAAAGTTATCATACAGTAACATAAAAAAAGCGCTTTTTTTAATCTATTAGCCACATTTCGAATATTTGCCACAACTTTTACAGGTAAGGCATCCCTCTTCATAAACAAGCTCACTGCCACATTTGGGGCACTTATTATGCTTGGCTTTAGTACCATTAGGTATATATTTTTTAAGTGCTCTGACAACACCAACTTTCCATGTATTGATGTGTTCCTGCTCAAGTGTTAGGTTTGAAATCAGATCAACAACAAAAGGAATAGGCATGCCATGTCTTAATATTCCCGATATCAGTCTGGCATAATTCCAAAATTCTTTATTAAATTGTCGAGATAAACCTTCCATTGTGATCTTGTAACCATCTTTATCCTCAAATTGAAAGTCATATCTGGCCTTTTGATTGGGTATTTTATTTTTGATCACCCATCCTCTTTTTACCCATGTTGGAAGGAAGAAACCTTCAGCCAGACCTGTAAAAATCTCGTAAGGTTTATTGTTGAGCAATCCCACCACGGCTACCCATTTTTCATGATTGTTCTGGAAACGGACCACCTCGGCTTCAAGAACTTGCGGGCGGGGCGGGGCATTTGTTTCCCTGAACTCATTATCTTTTTCTTTCTTGTCATTACGTACAAGCACGCCCTGAAGCGACCCTTCACGATAAATGGTCATGCCCTTGCAACCGCTTCTCCAGGCTGTTTCATATATTTCACTAACTTTCTCTTCCGAAATGTCCTCAGGTACATTTACAGTTACACTAATAGAATGATCAACCCAGTTCTGTATAGCGCCCTGCATTTTTACTTTGCTAACCCAGTCAATATCATTCGCGGTAGCATTATAATAAGGTGATTTTCTGATAACTTCTTGTAACTGCTCTTCATCCATTTTTGAAATTTCATCAACATCATAGCCATTGATCTTCAACCAATCGGTGAATTTATGATGAAATACCTGGTATTCTTCCCAGTGATCATCAACTTCATCAATATAGGTTACATTTACATTCCTGTCGCTTGGATTAACTTTTTTTCTTCTTTTATAAGAAACCTTAAAAACAGGTTCTATTCCGGATGAGGTTTGGGTGCAAATGCTCACGCTACCGGTTGGGGCAATTGTAAGCATTGCAATATTTCGTCTGCCATGGTTTTTCATTTTTTCAAACACATGTGGAGCTTCTTGTTTTATTCTTCCGATAAAAGGATTGTTTTCTTCTCTTTTACAATCATATATTGGGAATGCGCCTCTTTCTCCCGCCAGGCTAACGGATGAAGCATATACCTCCAGCGCAAGATGTTTATGCACTTCGGTTGAAAACCTGATAGCTTCTTCTGATCCGTAGCGCATTCCGAGTGCGGCGAGCATATCTCCTTCAGCAGTAATACCGATTCCGGTTCTGCGCCCCTGAATACATTTTTCACGAATGTTTTCCCACAGATTTCTTTCTGTTCTTTTTATGTCTTCGTCTTCCGGATCGGAGTCAATTTTAGCAATGATGCGATCAATTTTTTCTACTTCCAGATCAATAATATCATCCATAATGCGCTGGGCGTACCTGGCATGTTTTGAGAATAACTCACTGTTGAAATTTGCATTTTCGGTGAATGGATTTTCCACATAGCTGAATAAATTTATGGCGAGCAAACGGCAACTGTCGTATGCGCAAAGCGGGATTTCACCGCAAGGATTGGTTGAGAGGGTTTTAAATCCAAGGTCGGCATAGCAATCCGGTACGGACTCTCTGATCACCGTATCCCAGAACAACACACCCGGTTCTGCCGAAGACCAGGCGTTATGAATGATTTTCTCCCAGAGTGCTTTGGCATCAGTTTTCTTTGAGAAAACAGGATTATCGGAGTCAATGGGGAACTTTTGAACAAAAGGTTTATTTTGGGTTGCAGCTTCCATGAATTCATCCGTGATTCTTACCGAAACATTGGCTCCTGTGACTTTTCCTTTTTGCAATTTGGCATCAATAAACCCTTCGGCATCAGGGTGTTTCACGGAAACGCTTAGCATTAGTGCGCCTCTTCTGCCGCCCTGGGCAACTTCACGTGTTGAGTTGGAATAACGCTCCATGAAGGGTACAATACCTGTAGAGGTTAAGGCACTGTTTTTTACCGGGCTGTCCGTTGGCCTGACATGCGATAGGTCATGCCCTACACCACCTCTTCGTTTCATCAATTGTACCTGCTCCTGGTCAACTTTGAGGATGCCTCCGTATGAATCGGAATTCCGGTCATCACCAATAACAAAACAATTGGAAAGGGACGATATCTGAAAATCATTTCCTATTCCGGCCATAGGGCTTCCCTGTGGAACGATGTATTTAAAATCCTTTAACAACTCAAATATTTTTTCGTCAGTTAAGGGGTTTGGATATTTTTTTTCAATGCGTGCAATCTCTTTTGAAATTCTTCTATGCATATCATCCGGTGTAAGTTCAAAAAGATCATTGTCGCTGTTTTTTAATGCGTATTTATTCATCCAGACACTGGCAGCCAATGCATCTCCTTTGAAATACTCGGTGGTGGCTTTCAGTACTTTTTCATGCGAATATTTTTTGAAAGATGTGTTTGTATTTTCTTTTTTTTCTTCTTTTTGTGTATTGCTTTCCTTCGTTACACCGTCTTCTTCGGGAATAACAGGACGTTGCCTTTTCTCCAAAACTTCATTGTAAAAGGATGAATCCTTCGTTTTAACTTTCTTGTCCGTACTTGCAAAGAGATCACTGCTCATGTCTTTCAAAAATTTTACTTATTCAACTTAAAGTTACTTCTAACATGCTGTATTTCAAGCTGATGAGGTTTGCCGGAAATAGCTGAAAACTTTTACCAAGATACAACAAACAGGTGTTTTTTCTATGACATTTTTATTAACAGAAAGAGGTTGAAAAAACGTAATTTTCTGAAATAAAATCACCTGAATATTGAATAAAACTTTAATAAAATTCTCATAATTATTTATCGTTTTAAGGTTAAAATAATTAAAGCTAATATATTGATAAATAATCTATTAGAACCGTGCAAATCTTCTTTGCAAAGTTGAAAAAAATCTCCCGTTCCAAATAAATATTGCAATAATTTTATATCCCCTTAAAGCTTTTTCTAACATGTTTCTACGAATATTTTTCTTTTCTAAATAGCTGAAATTTAACAGGTTTTAAAAACCGTTTTTGTACCTCAATTTTTTTCAACATGACTTGTTAACAAATAATTAATATTGCATGGTAACTTTTTTGGAGGTCTTGATGTAAATCCATTACAGGAAATTTTCGGTCAAAAATCGAGGCTCAGTGAGAGGTAAAATACAGCTTTATTTAACATCCAGTCTTCAACACCCCAGGCCCAATCCGCCCGCAGAAAATATCCTAATATACGGCTACGGACGCCCAGCCCAAAACCGCCAACAACCGGTTCTTTCTGGTATTCCACTGTGATGTTGAGGGGACCGTCTTCAATGTATTTTGTATAGAGTGAGTTTTCTTCTGAATATGGACTCCATCCCGTCCAGGCTGTACCCACATCCCCAAAAGCAAGTACCTGAAAATTGTTAAGAAAATCGGATTTGATGGGTCTGTTAAAGAAATACCTGAACACCGGAAAACGCAATTCGCTGTTAATGACAAAAAAGCTGTTGCCATTCCTGATGTTTTGCTTGAATCCCCGCATATTGGTAGCCAGTGTTTGGAACCAGTAGTTTTGTGAGAAATCAATAGGGGTTTCTTCTGCAAACTTTGGAAATAACCAGTTATCAACGCCTCCCATATAATAGATCAGCTTGTTTTTTCCGAAGGAAATGCTGGCAGCAATACGATTTGCCCAGATGAATGAACGGTGAATTTTTGTGTAATGCCTGAAATCAGCTCCCAGAACAAAAATGTTTCTGGTATTCTTATCAGCAAGCTGGTAATATTCACCAAAAATCTTATACCTTGTTCCGTAATACAAATTCAATCCGATGTTGCGGGTATCGTCATAGGTAAATTCACCTTTCAGCCCCAGCCAGTTTTCGTATTGGTTGGGTTCTTGTAAGTTATACTGATCTGTTGAAAGAAAAACCGTGGCGTCATTTCTTAGCGTAAACGTCCCCTTCAGGCTCATAGCTTCGTTAAAAGGCCAACTCAGGATGTAAAACAACTCATTGGTATGAAAACGCACAATGGAATAATCTCCAATTCCTTCTATGGTTTGTCTGTGGAAAATAATATGTTTATCGAGACGGTTTTCCAGGTTGGAGTAATTAAAAAGATATTCATTATTGACAAGGTTAACATTTAGCCTCACGCCACCAACAATGCGATGATCCTCAAGCAAATCGGTCAGCCCGACCTTGAAAAGGGCGTTAAAACCCGGGTTGAGATAAATAGGACCCCCACCCGTAAAAGGCTGGTAGGTTGCATTCAGAAAATCAAAATCAACCTGCGTGGTTAGTTCATTAAAGGAATACTCTACACGGTAATTTCGTCTTTTCGGAAGCTTGAATTCATCTTCTTTTACTGTTTTTTCCCTATCAGGATCGAATTCTGTTTTCCCGACTTTATCTCCATTGATCTTTACAATGGATTGCTTTTCAAACTGGTAGTTGTCAATATCTATTCGTCTCTCCCGTGTATCTTCATCCTTGTATACATTTCGAAAACGCTTGCCCGGCTTACGTCTTTCCTTTTCTTTTTTTGTATCTTTCTGCTTGTCGGTGATCTTTTGTTTTTCTTTTTCGAGGCGTTGTAACTCTTCAACATAAGTGGTGTTTTGGAGTTCAACAGGCTTTAATACGCTGAATGGCAACTGTTCATCAACAAACATCCTGTATAACTCATCATAATAAATGATTCGTGTGATTTTTCCGGCCTTGCGGGTAGCATTATGTTCAATGATATTTCTGGTATAATTTGTTACCGGAAAATACTCCATAAAATAGCGGTAATGTACCGTCGTATCTATCCGGCTGATCACGCTGTCGAAACGGCCAACGTATTGATTATAAATCCCGTTTTCGTCACTTAAAAAAGAGATAACTCCTTTTTCGTAAAGCAAGGGTTGTTTTTCGGATGCAAATTTAGTTTCCGTGAGTCTTTTTAAGATGTTACTTTTTGTTTGATAGTTATAAAGAAAAAGATCATAGTACTCAGGAATTTCTTCGGGAAAATCATCCGTAACGGTTAAAGTATCGGAGGGGCGGTTTGAGCTGAACACAATTCTTGTATCATTATCAATGAATTTTGGATTGCGGTCATCATAAACATCCCATGTTAATTGTTCATGTGAACCGGCGGCGATATCGAAAATATATATATCGCTTTGACCTTTCCGAACTGCTGACATGGAAAGTTTCCTGCCGTTGTTGGAATAGGCATAATCAAGCACTTTTTCGAAATTGACAAGCAAACGTTCTTCGGTATGTTTGCTGTCCAAATTGTATAACATCAGGTAGGGGAAGCCCTCTTTTTCGATGATAAATGTCAGCAGTTGCCCGCTGGGATGCCACTGCAAGATAGGGTAGGAGTAATCAATATTTTCACCAAGCTTGAATCCGGCCTTGTATATTTTTTTCTTTTTTTGCCTGTTCATATCATACAGCCATATCTTATAACGCCCGAGCTCATTGGTTACAAAGGCAGCATAATATCCATCCGGGCTCACGGTAAGCTGGCTGTAACGGGCTTCGTCATTTATTTTTGTCAGTAGCGAATTATCGGGTAGATTTTTATTATTGTTCTCAGAATATAATTCTTTGTAATATTCAATCCATTCCTGCATGAGGGTTTTAAAAGATGCCCCGATCACGTATAAAAAGCCATTTTCGATACTATGGCTGATATTTGTCATGTGAAGGATGTTGGGAATAGCTGATTTTCCATAGGTCTGGGCGATATACCTCCACAATGAATGCCCCGCATATACAGCATTTTCTCCCATGAGATGGTTGAATTTTTCATACAATCCTGATTGCACACCATCTTTTACACGATTATCAATTTCAGTATTCCAGTTTTTAGAAAGGTATGAGATCAAACCATTCAGATACCAGTCAGGTAAAATGAAAAGAGTTGAGTTTTTGATCTGCGATCCTATGCTACCACCATATAACAACTGATTGATCAGTACATTAGAAATACCTGCCCTGATGCTTTTCTCGAAATCATCATAGCTACCGTTGAAATGGATAACAACTTTTTTTCCCACAATCTTGGTAATACCGCCAGTATTGTACTGATCGTCCTCAATAAGTCCGATATTGCTTTGTTTCAGGTCGGTAAGGCTGTTGAAAATGATAAACTGAATTTTATCATTGAGGTTTGATTCTAGCTTTCTTTCGAGCTGGCGTATCTGTTTTTCTGCATAGCGTGCTGCATAAGCTGCAAGTTTTTGCCCGTCGCGGTAAAAATAAACATCATAATCATCAAACATGTAAAAAGTCCATATAAAGTCCCTGTACTGTACACGGTTCTTACCAAACTTAAGCTGCGATCCGTTGTAGAATTGCGCGGAAGCCGTTAAGGTACAAAGCGTCAGTAAAATGACCACCAGACTTTTTCGCATGTTGAAGTATTTGTAACAAGCTATCATTCTTGTTTCTTAAGCAATGCTAATATAAGTAATTTTCATTCACACAGCAGAACGCAGGAATATATATTTTAATAACTTTGCATACTTTAGTTTATTTTATTCATTAACAGATTTAAACATTTCTTTAAAAGATGATAAAAATTAAACAATTCGTGTTTAACTCCTTCCAGGAAAACACCTACGTGCTTTACAATGAAACAGGGGAATGTATCATTGTTGACCCGGGTTGTTATGAAGATTTCGAAAAAACTCAGTTGCAGGATTTTATAAAAAACAACAAGCTGAAACCTGTAAAGCTTATTAATACCCACAGCCATGTGGATCATATCCTCGGCAATAATTTTGTGATCAACAATTACGGTATCAATCTGACCATACATAAAGAAGGATTGGGTTTTCATAAATCTGCCAGGGATCACGCCATGGTTTTTGGACTTGTTCTGGAAAAACAGATTGATCCGAAGGATTTTGTAGAAGAGGGTGATGAGATAAGTTTTGGCAACTCCAAACTTCAAGTTTTATACACCCCCGGCCACGTTGACGGGCATATTTGTTTGCTCAGCCGGGAACAAAAATTTGTAATTGCCGGGGATGTACTTTTTCAGATGAGCATTGGCAGAACCGACCTTCCGACCGGAAGTTTTGATCTGCTGATAAAAAATATCCGTGAAAAGCTGATGACACTATCTGATGATTTTGTGGTTTATACCGGCCATGGCCCGGAAACCACCATAGGATTTGAAAGGAAGAATAATCCGTTTTTGAATTAAAATAAGTGATTATTCCCGGTGCGCTGCACCTTTATATATAAGACCTTTTGCATTTTTACTTTAAAATTTTCGCGGTTATGTCGTTAGGGTTGGTTGCTTCTTTATGATTTCTTTATGTTTTGAATGTTTTGTAGTTTTCTTTTACCACGAGGCTGAATAAATCGTTTTCAGTTTATCCTTTGCTTCCTTCATGAAAATCCTTCGTGTTCCTTTGAGGTTAAAACATTAAACTACAGAGGCCACAGAGAATTTTACACAGAGAATGCTTTCTTAAGATACTTACGGGTATTTGGGATTTGAAAACCTGATCTGATTTACCCATTCGCCCAGTCAATGATCTTTTGCACATCAATATCCATCATGCATTTAAAATGCTTTTTAGGGCATTTGGAATAACCAATCTTGCTGCATGGCCTGCAGGAAAGCCCTTTGTTTTCAATAACCACCGAAAGATCTGAAATTCCCTCCGGCAAATAAGGATACATACCGAATTCAGGAACCGTATTTCCCCAAACGGAAAGTATTTCTTTCCCCAGAGCTGCCGCAATATGCATCAGGCCGGTATCGCTGGTGATGATCTTTGTGGCCTGTTCAACAAGATATGCAGACTGGTTAACCGAGTATTTTCCGCATGCATCATAAACATACTCAGGATTGCAATTTTTCATGATGGTCCTGCTTTTTTCGACATCTTCTGGGCCACCAAGCAAGATAACTTTTCTCCGGATACCTTTTATGATCTCAAAAATTTTTTCTGAAGGCAAAGCTTTGGTATTGTGTTTTGCCCCAATCACAAAACCAATATATTTCTCATTCAAAGAAAAAGGCATATCATCAAAACCGCTCTTTTCATTTTCAGGGATGAAATAATCCAGGCCTTTTCCATCATTTTTGATATTAAATGATTTAACGGCCATAAAATAACGGTCAACAATATGTATATCAGGCAATTTATTGATCTTGAAATTAACAAGCAGCCATTTTTTCCTGTTCAGCTTTGGGAAAGAAGCCGATGGAACACCAAGGAATTTTTTCAGGTAAAGCGAACGGAAATTTTTGTGAAGGTCAACCACAAAGTCGAATTTTTCGCTTTTTAGTGCTTTTGCCAGAACTTTTAATCCGTCCTCTTTATTAAATGTATGTATTTTGTCGATGTAAGGATTTTCACGAACTACATCATAAAATTGTGATTTGACCACGTAATGAATTTCTACATCAGTGAGCTGATTTTTCAGGCATCTCACTACCGGTGTTGTAAGTACAATGTCCCCGATGGAACTCATCCTGATGATCAAAATCTTTTTCAAATGACTGTTTTTTAAGCAAAGATAAAATTTTAGACATATTTACAGGATGATGTTTTTCTTTACTGCCCTCAAAATCTCTACCTTTGCAGCATGCGAATAGTTGATACACATACACATCTGTACCTGAAGGAATTCAATAGCGACAGGGATAAGGTTATTGAAAAAGCCATCGAACGCGGGGTTAAGATCATGCTGATGCCCAATATTGACAGCAGCTCTGTTGAAGAAATGCTGGCCATTTCTGAAAAATACCCCGGTAACTGTTTTCCCATGATGGGACTGCATCCTACTTCCGTAAAGGAAAATTATAAAGAAGAACTTGAAATAGTTTCAGCATGGCTGGAAAAAAGAAATTTTGTTGCCATCGGGGAGATCGGAATAGATTTGTATTGGGATAAAAGCTATAAACAGCAGCAGGAAAAAGCCTTCATCAGGCAAATTGAGATGGCACGAAAACATGATCTGCCCATTGTGATCCACCAGCGAAATTCTTTTAAAGAGATACTCCATGTTTTAAAAAGCATTGATATCACCGGGATTACTGGTGTCTTTCATTGTTTTACTGGGATACCCGAACAGGCTCAAAAAATTATTGACCTGGGATTTTTGCTTGGGATAGGTGGTGTGCTGACCTTTAAAAATTCGAAGTTATCCAAAACGCTTGAAAAGGTTGATTTGAAGCATATCATCCTGGAAACGGACTCCCCGTTTCTTACTCCACATCCCTACCGTGGACAACGAAACGAAAGTGCATATACCTAT
>CAZTAW010000003.1:0-35658 GCA_964611705.1 uncultured Bacteroidales bacterium | reverse complement strand
AATTCCCATGCCCAGGCTATAGCTTCTTTCTTAAAATAATCTCCGAATGACCAGTTTCCGAGCATTTCAAACATGGTATGGTGATAGGTGTCGTGGCCTACTTCATCCAGATCGTTATGCTTACCTGATACCCTCAGGCATTTTTGTGAATCGGCAATCCGCAGGTATTTTGCTGAAGTGTTACCAAGAAAAATATCTTTGAACTGGTTCATGCCCGCATTGGTAAACATGAGGGTGGGATCGTTTTTGACCACCATCGGAGATGATGGTACAATATGGTGTTCTTTGTCTTTGAAAAAAGTTAAGAAGGCTTTTCTGACTTCTGATGATTTCATAAATGATTTTTAACAGTGTTTTTGTTAATTTTATTTGTGCTTAAGGTTTGCAAATTTAGTTTATTTAATTATTTTTGTGTTGATGAGTTGAGCGGAGAATAATAATTTTTTTAAATATGCCCAAAACCAAGTACCGTTACAACCCGAAATCGCTTAGATATGAGGAGGTTAGACCAACGTTAAAGTCACGATTGTTAAGATGTTTGTTTTACCTGGCAACTTTTGCCGTTTTTGCTTTCGTGGTGCTTGTGATTGCTTTTAGCTTTTTTGATTCGCCTAAAGAAAAAATGCAGCAGCGGGAAATTGAACAAATGGTTTTGCAATATCAAATTTTCAACGACAGGCTTGATCAAATATCGGGAGTGCTTGATGAACTGCAGGAGAAAGATGATAATATTTACCGTGTTATTTTTGAGTCGGAACCGGTTCCTGTTTCAATCAGAAAAGCCGGTTATGGTGGTGCTGACAGATATGCCAAAATGGATGGCTACCAGTATTCGGATGTGATCATTGAAACTGCAAAAAAACTTGACAGGATATCAAGTCAGATCTTTGTACAGTCGAAATCCTTTGACGAAGTTTTTAAAATGGCTAAAAACAAATCTGAAATGCTTGCCTCTATCCCGGCGATACAGCCCATGAAAAATGAAAATCTCCGCAGAATTTCAAGCTATTATGGTTATCGTCCCGATCCGTTTTACAAAGTAACAAAATTCCATTCCGGTGTTGATTTTTCCTCACCTTTGGGAACAGAGATATATGCAACAGGCGATGGGAAAGTTAAACGTGTTAAGCTTTCCAGAAGAGGTTACGGTAATGAGATCATCATTGATCATGGTTATGGATACAAAACCAGATATGCTCATTTAAGTAAGTTCAAAGTTAAAAGAGGAGATAAGGTGAAAAGAGGTCAGGTTATCGGACTGGTTGGAAACACTGGTAAATCAACTGCGCCGCACCTCCATTATGAAGTCATAAAAAATGATAAAACCGTAAATCCGATTTATTATTTCTTTAATGATCTTACTTCCGCTGAATTTGAACAGATGCTTGAACTTTCTACCATCCCAACACAATCAATGGATTAGAAATTAACTTGCGGGAGGGAATGATGGAGAGAATGAAAATTTTTAGCCTGAGTGTTTGTTTCATTTTTCTTTCAATCACTAATAAAGCTCAGGAGAAAATTGATCCTTATGCCGGATATCGTGTAAAACCTGCCACTGTTTGTGATTCTTTAAACATTGATCTGATCATCCCGACATTTTTGGGAAATGAACAAAGAAATTATTACGGAAACCAGGCACCCTCAAAACTGGATGTGAAATGGAAATTCTATTTAGGTCAAGGAAAAACAGTTATTTCAAGAAGCAAAGGAGAACGTGTATGGGCAGGTGCGGGATGGACAGGTCAACCTTTGCTGGCAACAGAAAATGGTCGCTTAATTCTGATTCAGGGTGCTTTTAATCACCAATTATATAAGATTGATGCAGAATCGGTTAAAGTGATCTGGAAATATCAATTTGATGATGTCGTGAAAGGAACAGGAACAATTTGGGAAAACGTGTTGGCATCTGAAGCTGAAAACGCTTATGTAATCTTGCAAGGTAGCCGACTTGGTGTTGGAAATTATCTTGATTATGATCATATTCCAAGTTACCGTGCAATTTCTTTTACTACAGGGAAAGAACTCTGGAGACATGACAGTAAGTGGACCGACAGCTATAGCCGGGATGTGGATGCTTCGGCCTTGATACTGAATGATACGGCTTACATCGGACTGGAAAATTCACTCTTTACTGTTTTTGATCCTGATTATAAAAAGGCAGAAGTTCGTGACAGCATGCTTCAGCCAAAGATATACAGGCAGTTATATCTCTATGAACAAGTGGATGTTGCAACACATAAAAACAATATTGTTACGGAAGCTTCTCCATGTTTACTAGGTGACCATATTTATGTGGCTTCCGGTTCGGGGCATGTTTACGGATTTAACTTAAAAACAAACAAACTTGACTGGGATTTCTATATTGGCTCGGATATGGATGGCTCCCCAGTGGTTACATCAGATAGCTGTATTGTTGTGAGTGTTGAAAAACAATTTATTAAAGGAAAAGGAGGAGCAATGAAACTTGATCCATCCAAAAGCCCTGGAAATGCTGTGGTTTGGTATTATCCGGTTGATGATAAAAAATTTGCAGGATGGGAAGGGGGAATCATTGGTTCGGTTTCCGTAAATGACAGATATACAACCGGAGACAGAACCCTTTGCGCTTTTACCGGTATTGATGGTTACTTATATGTTGTGAAGCATAAAATGATAACTGCTGATTCCGTTCCTGGACCCGATAGCATCAGCATGTATCCGAAGCCGGAGCTGGTTTTCAGATACAAAACAGGCCCGTCAATTTCAACACCCATAATTGTAAAAGACAAGTTAATAGCTGCCGGATACGGTCATGTTTTTTTGTTTGAATATGATGATGATCTCAATTTTACTTTGCTGGATAAATTTGCAGGCCCGTTTGAGGCAACACCAGTAGTTCATAATAACCATATTTATCTGGCTTGTCGTGATGGATATTTATATTGTTTTGGTGAATTGTAATTTTTTTTCTAATTTAGGAATGATATTATAAAAGCAGCTATGTCAAAATCAGTTGAATACCCGGAAAAACTCTATTACTCAATCGGGGAAGTTGCAAAAATGTTTGATGTAAAAGCATCTCTGATCCGGTTTTGGGAAAAAGAATTTGATGTGATCAAGCCCAAAAAGAATAAAAAAGGAAACCGGCTTTTTACCCAAAAGGATGTTGATAATTTCCACATTATTTATAACCTGGTAAAGGAAAGAGGATTTACCCTGAATGGCGCCAAACAAAAACTTAAGATTAACAAGGAGGAAACGGAAAAGGACATTGAGGTTATCAAATCCCTTAAGAGGATAAGAGAATCTCTGCTCAAGCTGAAAGAAGAATTGGAATAGCTACTTCAGTTTATAAATGGCGGCAACTTTCATCCCATCAACTTTGATCTCAAGTATTTCATGCTGATAAGGCTTTAGTTTTTTCTTTACAACTTTTCTGTCCAACCACCTGAAATTTGTAACAAAATATTCGGCTGCATTAAATTCAGTAAGCTTAAGTCTTTTCTTTTCAGATGATTTCAATAAAATCAGACTGGATTTCCCTGCATTGTTGGCCGGGCAAACCAGAAGAGTGTCGTTCGGGAACTTATTCAGGAGTTCTTCATAGGCCTGTCTGTATGACAAGCCCCAGTAGTCCAGTTCATATTTCTGTTCCGGATAATCTCCTGTTAGTGCATTGAAATACAAATATTGGTGCGGATGATTGCGGATCATGAAAGAAATGATCAAAACAAAATTTGCTGCCAGGATAATTCCGGTGATTGTGTATAGTAGACCTCTGATTTTGCTGCTTTTTGAATTGATCAAATTTACGATGTGATATAATCCTGTTGCGGCGATCATTATTATACAGGGATAAATAAAAAACATATGCCGCCATCCGTCGTAAAGTGTTGATTGTAAGATGAAAATGGCAAAAACAGGTGCAAATAAAAAGCCCAAAGCCATTAAATTAAATTGATTTACTTGTTCTAAAGGTAGTTTTGTAATTCTCATGATGAGATTCTTTACACTGACTATAAGTCCGATTATAAATAATACAAGGTAAATCACGGGAGTGGTTATGCCGATCCAGGTAAAAAGATAATGCCAGGGGAGATTTGTTGAATATATCCATTTGCCTCTGTAAAGCATTAAGTCTTTCCATTCATAATTACTTATATCAGAGATTGAGTTTGAAAAACGCTGAAAAGGATCATGCCAGAGCCATGGCCAGAAAACATAAATAAATAAACAAAGCAGAAAAAGATATATTAAAGGTTTTATAATCAGAAGTTGTTTTTTGAGATCTTTATTTATAAAGAAGATCAAAAAAATTACTGTTAAAAGCGGAATAAACAATCCTGTGATGCGCGTATCAATTGCCAGGGCCGTAATGATTGAATGTAACAATATACTTGTGAATTTAGGATTTTTTAAAACCCGTATCATCGTATAAAAAGTAAAGATTACCATGGCCATAAAAATGATGTCTTTTGCATTATAAAATGCATGGGCAAATATCCGTGGACTTAATACCAGGAAAGCAGTTGCAAGCAGGCTAATCTTCCAGTTGAACCTGTGGCGGTTGCTGAGGTAAAAAATAATGCAGGCTATAAAGAAAATCAAAAAAGTTAACAGGTGACGCATAAGGTGAACTTGCCGAGGGGTTTCAGGTAAAAACAATTTCTCAAGAGAAAAGAAAATCAGGTCGAAAGATGGACCGTGATGTTGATAGGGGTATGAATTCCATTTTTCAAGAAATGCCGTTTTTGCTGTGTCTTCTTCATTTTGACCGAAAAGATAAGAAATATACTGAAAGTTCAATTTACCTCTTTCCCTGCAATAAGGTTCATCCCACGACAATCCATAATCTTTGTAAATAAAAATTACTGTCAGGAAAAAAAGAATAAAGAAAACCGGAACAATAATTTTTTCGCTGAATAATTTCTTATGAAGCAAATGTGCGCCGGAGCGTTTCATTTATCATGATTTTACATATACGCTTGTTGCAACAGGTAATTCCTCACATAATCATTGATGCCTTCTTCAAGGCTGTGAAACTCCCTGTCATAGCCAATGCTGCGTAATTTGTCCATTGATGCCTCTGTAAAATACTGGTATTTATCCCTGATGTCTAATGGTGTATCTATGAATTCTAGATTTGGCTTTTTATCCATTGCTTTGAATGTGGCATTGGCCAGATCAAGAAATGTCCTGGCTTTGCCAGTTCCCAGGTTGTAAATACCGGAGTCTTTGCCGTGATTCATCAGGTAGTACAATATATCCACAACATCTTTAACAAAAATAAAATCACGTAATTGTTTTCCGTCTTCAAAATCAGGATTATGCGAGCGAAATAGTTTTACTTTTCCGGTTTCATTGATCTGCCCAAAAGCATGAATAATAACAGAAGCCATTCTTCCCTTATGATACTCATTGGGGCCATATACATTGAAAAACTTCATGCCATACCAATAAGGAGGTTGTTTGTCCTGTTTTAAAACCCATTTGTCAAATTCGTTTTTCGACTCCCCATAAGGATTCAGGGGTTTAAGCTTTTCAATGATATCATGACGGTCCGCATATCCCAACTCACCCATTCCGTAAGTTGCTGCTGAAGATGCGTACAACAAGGGTATTTTGAAGTCACTGCAAAGCTCCCACATCTTCTTACTGTAATTCAGGTTGAGTTTGTTGAATACTTTAACATCGAACTCGGTTGTGTCGGTCCTTGCCCCAATATGGAAAACAAATTCAACGTCGCTGTGATTTTTTTCAAAACAGTTGAAGAATTCCTCTCTGTCAACTTTTTGGAGGAAATCCTTTTGCCCGAAGTTTTTATTCTTTTGCAGATTTGAAAAATCGTCAACAAGGATTAAATTCTTGTATCCTTTTTCGTTAAGCTTTTCAACAAGGCAACTTCCAATAAATCCTGCCGCTCCTGTAATCACAATCATGATTTATTTCCTTTTTTTTATCAATAGATTTTAAGGTATTATTAAGCTGATCAAGAAAAATAGCACGCTGATAACACAGATGCAACTGATAATCACGGATTAATGTACATCCGTTTTATCAATATGTAATGTTGCGATTAAAATCATCACGTATTAAACACCATTCAATGTTATGCAAAGTAATGAAAAATAATTATATGCTTTTGATTTATTCCTGTTTCCCGGAGAAACCAAATGCTTTCATCATTTTATGAAAGATCTCAGTATTTTCGTAAATACCTGAAAATTCTTCAGCTCCGGGGCCAAAAGCGAATAGTGGTACAAATACAGGTGTGTGATGGTCTGCTGAAAAATGTGCTATGATCTCACCTGTTTCCTGATCTTCACCAATTATGGTCATTCCACCACATTCATGGTCGGATGTGATGATAACCAGTGTTTCACCGTCTTTTTCGGCAAAATCAAGAACTTTTCCGACAACATCATCAAATTCTACGGTTTCGCTAACAACATATTCCTGATTCATATCATGTCCGCCCCAGTCAATCTGTGAAGATTCTATCATCAGGAAAAAACCGTCTTCATCGTGGTTTAGCAATTCAATGGCTTTCAGGCTTGATTTTTCAAGAAATCCTTCCCTTCCTTCCAAAAGGCTTGGCGGATGTTTTTCGTAAAGTAGTGCAGCTAATTTTCCTGAGCTGATGGTCTCAATTTCATTCATTTCGGTAATTACCCGGAAGTTCTTTGCTCTCAGGCTATCCAAAAGATTTAAACTGTCATCCCGATGTGCAAAATGTTTTATTCCGCCTCCAATGAATACATCAATATCACTTTTGATGAAATCCATGGCGATGCCCTCATAATCGTGTCTGCTGGAATTGTGGGCAACAAACGAAGCCGGTGTGGCATGTGTGATCGCGGCGGTTGCAACCAGTCCTGTTGCTTTTCCGTTTTCTTCGGCAATTTCAAGGATGCTTTTTACCTTATTTCCTTCGCGGTCAACACCAAGTGCATGGTTGTTGGTTTTAACACCGCAGGCCATAGCTGTTCCGGAAGCTGCCGAATCAGTAATCAAATCGCTGATTGAACTGGTATTGATCAATCCAATGAAGTTACATCGGGCTAATTGCGTTTTGTCCTGCTTTGTCTTAAAAGCAGCATAAAGCTGTGAAAGGCCCATTCCATCCCCGATCAATAAAATGATGTTTTTGGGTTGATTGGAATCTGCACTGTAATCAGGTTTTTGATTTATGTTGCATCCTGAAATAAAAACAGTTATCGCGAGTACAAACAATGATTTTTTCATATTACGCTGAATTTTTGGCTTTCTTGTTTGATGGAAGCTCAAGTCCGTAACCGGAATTTTTATCTTCACGTTTCAGCAATAATGCGAATATAAATCCAAGAACACCTAGCGCTGCGAACATTAAGATGGCGAATGTATAGTTTAATGGCGTCCTGATCTTTACCACAACATTATCAGTCCAGTTGAGGTAATCAATATTTGCATAGGCTATTTCACCTTTACCGACCCTGAGACTCAGTAAGCTTTCATCATCAAAGAACACTTTATGTTTTTCGTCCAAAATAATTACATTTCCTGAGGTGTCTGTTAAAGTAACATTAATTTTTTCTGATTGTTTGATTTTGTTTTCAACTTCCTCAGGCAGACTGATTTTTTGAAGCAAATATTCATTTACCGTATCCTGCTGTACGTCTGTGAATTCATACAGCGAGGTTCGGGCCGAATCATTGGCTGAAATAAGTATCAGTGTGTTTTTGGGATCAATATTAAAATATTTTACATTGATTTTTTCAGTGCCGTCACTTCCCGGTTTGACTGAAAATTTTCCGCTTTTGTCAGATCGTGTTTGGAAGTATTCGGTCCAGATCATTTTACCATGTTTGTCAATCTGATTTTTTAGTTCATTTTCCTCTTCTTTGAGTTTTAATGTATCCGGCATCCAATAAAGTGTTACCGATGACAAAAGTTTTTTGTTTGCAACTGGCTGGTCTTGATTATCGAGATACTCAACCTCAAACACCTTTGCATTTTTTATTGTTGTTGTTTGTTCAGGTGTAAGATATATCTCAGCGTTTTTGTTGGTAATATCGAGAATAAAACCTGCCAGTATTGGAAATGCAAATAACCCAAGATTTTGAATTGAAAACATGGCTCCATAGGCAGTTCCAATTCTTTTTTCTGCAACAATTTTTGCAACCGATGGCCACATGGCAGCCGGTACAAGCGCTATCGCGATACCTAAGAAAAGTAACGGCACTACCGGATTAAAATAGGTTAAAGCAAAAGTAAGATGGATGACAGCAAGTAAAATGGACCCGAATATCATTAATGTAGCGCTTCGCCCGTATTTATCAACCACCAAACCGAACAAAGGTGTGGCAAACATGGTAACCCAATAAAGAATTGAAGCAATTTTACCACTTTGTGATAATCCCATCCCGAATTTGTTTAATAGAAAATCAGGAGAAAATGCCTGGAATGGGAATACCGCTGAATAAAATGTAACACAAAGCAGTGTGACGTAAATAAAGGATTTGTTGGTCAGTAGTTTTCCAAGGTCGGCAAAGCTGAAACGATCGTCGCTCTTGACGGCGGATTTCTGAATGATCTGCTTATCAAGTCTCACATCAAAGATGGTATATACCAGAAAAGCCAGGAATGCGATCAGTAGTAAAATAGCAGCAAACCATATAGCTATGGTCCAGTGGGAGGCCGCTTCAGCAATTTCGGCTGAGTAAAAGAGCGCCAAAGCCGAACCTGCCCTTGCAAGCCCGATCTTCATTCCGAATGCCAGCGCCAGTTCCTTTCCCTTAAACCATTTCACAATGACCTTGCTTTCGACCACAATGCTGGTTTCAGCTCCCAAACCGAAGAGGAAGCGACCCAGCAACATCATTTTCAATTCAGGTGTATAATCCGTTAGAAAAGAATTGAAAAACCCGTAAAGAAAACCGCCATTCGAGAAATACTCGCTTGCACCGTATGCAGTAAGCAAACCTCCGGCAGCCATCAAACCTACAAACAAAAATCCTGTTCTTCTGATGCCAAGTTTGTCGAGTATCATTCCTCCCAAAATTGCCATCAACAGAAATGTGTTGGGAATGGAATAAGCAGCTACAAAAAATCCGTAATCGGAAGATGTAAAGTTGAAATTATCTTCGAGTAATCTCTTTAAAGGTGAAAGAGCATCGTAAAAATAATAGTTGGCCGCTTGCACAAATGCGATCAGGAATAGTATACTCCACCTGATGCTTGCTGAGTCCTTCAGTGCTTTTCTGAACTGTTCCATTTTACTCCTTCTTTTTAAGTTTTTCCTGTATTTCCTCCTCCGTGGCATTGGATGGTAATTCAAGTCCGTAGCCTGATGTTCTGTCGTTATGCTTTAACAGCAGGGCAAAGAAGAAGCCGATGATGCCAAATAAAGCGAACAACAGGCAAGTGTATGTATAATCCAGGGGTGTTCTTACTTTTATGAAATAAACCTCGTTGGGTTTGCTGGAGTTAAGATAATTGATGTTGGCAAAAGCAATATTTCCTTTCCCAAGCTTGAAATCTATTTTATTGTTCTTAATTTTCACCTCATGTGATTCTTTAAGAACTGTTATGTTTGCATTGTTTGCAGTATCTCTTACAACAATGTTGATGTCAAACCCTGTTTCATCAATTTTATTTAATAATTCATCAGAAAGATTATGTTCCAATGGTATCCTGTCCAGGCTATCCCTGTCGAAAATAAGTAGCCCCTTATAAATCGTGACTGCCGGTTCGTTTTCCTCTTCTTCCGTGGAAATATTCATCAGGTATTTGCCTGACGGGATGTTCATGTATTGCATATTAAGTTTAAGCAGATTTCCCTTTCCGAAGAAAATATCAAACTTGCCCTTGTTGTTGGTTTGGGTGCTGTCGTATTCCGACCATACAGTTTTACTGTATTTCTGAATGGTGTCGGCAATTATATTTTCTTCTTTATCCTGCCACTCAATTTTGTCAGGGATTGTAAGGATGTATACTGTTGCCCGCAGGTCTTTATCCGTGATAGGTTCCTTATCATTATTATAATAGGATGATTGCAGTTCATAATTTTCTGCAAACACTTCTTTTACCTGTGTGGGTTTTAAGTAGGTGTCAGAATATTTATTGGTTGAATCCAGGATCACGCCGGCAAGTATTGGCACAGCAAACAGCCCTAAATTTTGAAGAGAGAACATCGTACCGTAAGCGCTTCCGATCCGTGAAGTAGGAACGATCTTGGCAACCGACGGCCACATGGCTGCCGGTACAAGTGACACGGCGATACCCAGCAATACCATCAACAGATATACATCAAATCGTGTTAACCCGAATAGCAAATGGACAATTAGCAATAACAGGGAACCATAGATCATTAGGGTAGCACTTTTCCCCCATTTATCAACTACCCATCCGAAAATCGGTGTAAACAACACTGTTCCGTATGGCAGGAGGGAGGCAATATCTCCGCTGGCCTGCAAAGAAAATCCGTATTTATTATAAAAAAGATCAGGCGCAAATTTGAGAAAAGGAAATACACCTGCATAAAAAGTAACACAAAGTGCAGTAATAAAAAGGAAAGATTTATTTGTGAGAAGTCTGCCAATATCTGCAATATGGAATTCATCTTCTTTATCCATAAGCTTGATATTGCTTTTCATCTGCCGGTCAAGTTTAACATCATACATTATATAAATAAGAAAGCCGAGAAAACCGATCAGTAATATCATTACGGCAAACCAGATCGGGAATTGCCAGTTATCTCCGAATATTAAACGGGGTGAGAGATTGAAAGCCAGGGCTGTTCCTATTCTTGCTATTCCAAGGTTGAGAGCAAAAGCAAGCGCAATCTCATAACCCTTGAACCATTTAACGAGTACTTTACTGGCAACAACAATACTGGTTTCAGCTCCCAGACCAAAGATGAGCATACCCAGGGACATCATTTTAAGTTCAGGAGAGTATGATTTCCAGAATGAACCCATGAATTCATAACCTATACCGCCGGAACTGTAATAGTTAGAAGCGCCGTAGGCTGTCAATGCAGCGCCGATCAGCATTAAAACCGCAAACATAAATCCAGTTGGTCGTATGCCGAGCTTATCGAGGATGATCCCGCCAATAATGGCCATTAAAAGAAAGGTGTTTGGGAAGGCATAAAAACCGGTTACAATCCCGTAATCACCCGATGAAAAATTCAGGTGTTCGGTAAGGATTTCTTTTAAGGGGGATAACGCGTCATAAAAATAATAATTGGCAGCCATTAAAAAGCTAATGATGAACATCATAGTCCAGCGGGCTTTGGCCGAATCTCTTAATGTTCTTTTGATTTGCTCCATGATAAATTTTATTGGGATTTCAGAATTCGCCCCAAATGTACATAATATCATTATATTTGTGGCTTAAAACAAAACCCATTATCATGACAAATTACAGAATTTACGTTTACTTATTGATTGCGTTTGCTTTTCTCGGATTCAGCGCCCAATCTTATTCACAGATCAGCCAGGGGGGAACCCCGCCCAGTATGCTGGGTAAAGCATTGAATGATGATTATCAAACCATAATGCTGCAGGCTCCTGACATGGAAAAAATCCGGCAGGAAGATGCCATTGCAGCAATGGATAATCCGGCAGTTCCACGTGCAGGTGTTTCGATCATTGTTAACAAGGGAATTTATAACTCGGGAACCTGGACAGAACTGGCCGATGGCGGAAAAATCTGGCGTCTCAGCCTGGAATGCCCCGGCGCAGTTGGCCTTGGTTTGTATTATGACGATTTTCAACTTCCTGAAGGAGGGGAGCTGTATTTATACAATGCAGATCAGAAACAAGTAATTGGCGCTTTTACCAGTGCCAATAATCATTCTTCCGGATTGTTTGCAACAGAGTTGATACAAGGTGATAAGGTAACACTGGAATATTATCAACCGGCTTCTGTTGAAAATATTCCCAAGCTAAATATTTCGGAGCTAGCATATATGTATAGGTTTGTTAAATTTGAGTTTGCCGAAAGAGACAGCCGCGATCCATCCTGGTGGTGTATGATCAATATTGCATGCGAAGAAGGAGATAACTGGCGTGAAGAAGAAAACGGAATTGCCAAAATATTACTTAAAATTGGCAGCTTATACGGATATTGCTCCGGATCATTGATCAATAACACAAACTGGGACAGACAGCCCTATTTTCTTACTGCGGCCCATTGTGGAGAAGGCGCTTCTACATCCGACCTGAATCAATGGGTGTTTTATTTTAATTACCAGTCGGGTTCATGCAGCGGATCATCAGGGCCGCAAAACCAAACTATGACAGGCGCTTCACTAAAAGCCTGGGATCATACATTTGCCGGAAACGGGTCTGACTTTTTCCTTGTTCTTTTAAATTCACAGTTGCCTTCAACGTATAATCCTTTCTATAATGGCTGGGACAGAAGGGATGTACCCGGCGACAGCGGCGTTAATATACATCATCCGAATGGTGATATCAAGAAAATCTCCACCTATGACCATATGGTTTCTTCCTCATGGCCTGGTGGAAGCAGCGCACAGACACACTGGAGATTATGGTGGATTGAAACCGCAAATGGAACATCTGTCATTCAGGGTGGTTCTTCAGGTTCACCGGTTTTTAACCAGGACAAAAGAATCCTGGGAGACCTGACAGGTACCTACCAGGGTAATTCATGCGAATCCCCAAGACCGGCTTTTTACGGGAAAATTTATTATTCCTGGGATAAATGCGGTAATTCAGCGGAATTCAGGTTGAAAGACTGGCTCGATCCAAATAACACCGGTGATACGGTTTGCGATGGGATTCCACTGGAGGCGATTCCTCCGGTTGCTAATTTTGGCGCAGATGAAACAGAGGTGGTTTCGGGAGAAGCAGTTCAGTTCACTGATTCAACAACTAATAAACCACAATCCTGGACATGGATTTTTGAAGGCGCTAATATTGATACATCTCATATCCAAAACCCGCAAGTGATGTATATTGATACGGGATATTTTGATGTAACCCTGCAGGTAAGTAATCCCGATGGCGATGATGAATTGATCATGGAGGATTATATCCATGTAAGGTATGAAGGCGAAGCCCCGGAGGCTGATTTTGAAGCCAATGCTACCATGATCGAACCCGGAAATGATATTGATTTCACTGACCTGACAACGAACGATCCTTTCTGGTGGGAATGGTATTTTGAGGGAGGTGAACCCGAAAACTCAAATGATCAGGACCCGCAAGATATTGTTTATCCTGAAAAAGGTGTTTTTGATGTGACCCTTAAAGCTTATGCCCCCGGAGGAATGGATTCAATCTATAAAGAAGCATATATCAGCGTAGTTTGGGTAGGATTGGACGAAAACAAGCTTGCTCAAAACATAAAACTTTATCCCAATCCTTCGAAAGGTAAAGTTGCGTTGGAAGTAGCGAATATTGAAGTTGAAAATGCAGAGATTACTGTTTACAATGCCATCGGAGAACAAATACAACATTACAACAACCTTGATAATGAAGGCAAATGTTTGATTGACCTGAGCAAACAGGCTGAAGGTGTTTATTTAATTTCAATCAATATCAATGATATTGAGGTTGTTGAAAGGATATCTTTGGTAAGATAAATAACTTGGAAAATAAAATGTGTTAACCCGGTGGTTTGATATTTGCTGCCGGGTTTTTTATTTATTCCTCAACTTTTTTATACTTTTATTCCTGAAAGATTATTAATGATGATTAGAAAAACAGCAATTTTCGTAGCAAGCTTATTAGCCGGTATATTTTCTGCAAATGCGCAAATAAATCACGGTGGTGTGCCGCCCGGATTCAAAAAAGTAAATTCATTCGATAACATCAAAACAATAACATTCAGCGAACCAGATATTCCGGAAAGAGAAAAAATACAAAAATCCGGTTTTCAACCTTTGCAGGTGGCTGTTAGCATACCATCCGATATTGATCTTGCCAATACAGCAACAACACTGTTTACGAATAAGGGAACTAAGCTGCTGAGACTTTCAATATCAGTTCCGGGTGCAAAAGCATTGGGTTTTTATTATTCTCAATTCAGGATACCGGATGGAGGGCAGCTATTTATTTATAATGCCAAAAGAAGCAGCTATATTGGTTCGTTTAATTCCCAAACAAACAAAAAAGGAAGATCCTTTGCTACAATTCCTGTTCCCGGAGATAAAATTATACTGGAGTATGTATTTACGGAGCAAACAAATGTATTGCCGGAAATTCTCATCAACGAAGTAGCATATTTTTACAGCATTAATGAAAGAGGGTTTGGGGATTCCGGTCCCTGTGAGGTAAATGTAAATTGCCCGGAAGGTAATAACTGGCGGCATGAAAAAAACGGCATCGCTAAAATCCTGTTAAAGCAAGGCGGAGGAACTTATTTATGCACCGGAAGCCTTGTTAATAATACAAATCTGGATAATACACCCTATTTTTATACGGCAAACCATTGCGGAGAAACTACAACTTTAAATGAATACAATCAATGGGTCTTTATTTTCAATTACCAGGCTTCTACCTGCCCTGATCCGCTCATAGAGCCCCAGTATCAAAGCATTGTCGGGTCGCAGCTTGTTGCCAAAAGTAAAAACAACGGAGGGCAGGGATCCGATTTTAAGTTGTTGTTGCTGAATGAAAATGTACCCGAAGGTTACAATCCATATTTCAATGGTTGGTCGCGAAGCGTGAATGCTTCTCCGGAAGGTGTGGGTATTCATCATCCACAGGGGGATATAAAAAAAATATCAACTTTTACCAGTCCATTGGTTTCAACAAAGTATGAGGGTACAACTTATGATCCTGAAGGTAAATACTGGAAAGTAGTATGGGCTGAAACTGAAACGAATCATGGGGTTACTGAAGGCGGTTCATCCGGTTCGCCCATTTTTAATCATGACAGGCTGATAATAGGTGCACTGACAGGCGGCGCTGCTTCCTGTCAGAATTTAACCGGCCCGGATTATTATGGAAAGTTTTCTTATTCATGGGAATCAAACGGAAGCTATGATTCGCTTCAGCTTCGTCCCTGGCTTGATCCTGAAAACACCGGAGTTACATCTCTTGACGGAATAGGAATTAATACGGATGTGCTGGTTGCATTGTTCAAGACCAGTTCCGATACTGTTGCTGTGGGTGAAAGTGTTGATTTTACTGATCTTTCAAGAGGAGGGCCTGATACATGGGAGTGGGTTTTTGATGGCGGATTGCCTTCAAATTCCCTGGAACAAAATCCTGTTGTGAAGTACAATGGTGTTGGCAGGTACCGTGTCAGACTAATTGTTTCCAATGACCAAAAAACAGATACACTGGATAAACCGGGTTTGATCTGGGTACGGCCTAAGATCGGACCAAATCCGGTTTCCAATGAAGTTGAGTTGTTTTTCGGGAATACGGAAACAGGAAAAATTGCAGTAAGGATTTTTAATTTTCAGGGAGGCCTGGTTGGAGAAGGACATTATAATATCACGGGTGAAGGTCTCAAATTTAATATTTCTTACCTCCGGCAAGGTATGTATTTTCTTGAAATTGTTCAAAATAATGACGTTTCCGTTCACAAAATGATGAAGGTGGTGAATCAGGAGTAGTGCTTTCGGTTCGGTCATTTATTTATTATAAACTGTGATTTATCTGCCAGAGGGCGGACATTGTTTTAGTGTTTGTGATTTGAAAACTGAATTTTGAATTTTTTTTAATGATAGTCTAATTCTCCTGCATACCTACATACTTCTCCCACTTTTCAATTACATGTTGCATATCTTCCGGGAGTTCCGAATCGAAAAACATATGTTTTTTTGTGATTGGATGTACAAATCCAAGCGACTTTGCATGAAGCGCTTGCCGGGGGATGATCTTGAAACAATTATTGATAAACTGCCTGTATTTTGTAAATGTAGTTCCTCTCAGGATTTTGTTGCCTCCATATGCTTCATCATTAAATAATGGATGTTTGATGTATTTGAGATGCGCCCTGTTCTGATGGGTGCGTCCGGTTTCCAGCCTGCATTCAATAAGTGTTACATAGCCAAAACGTTTGATGATTTTATAATGCGTTACGGCTTCCTTTCCGTATGAGCCATCCTCATAAATATTCATGATTCTGCGGTCTTTCATATCCCTGCCGATATGCCTGCTGATCTTGCCTTCGCCTTCTTCGAAATCCCCCCAAACAAGGGCAATGTATCTTCGTTCAATAGTATGATAAAAAAACTGATGGGCTAACCCGGATTGGGTGAGCTCATTTTTTGCGACTACAACAAGCCCTGAAGTATCTTTATCAATGCGATGAGCCAAATATCCAAGACCTTCTTCGTTGGGTGTTTTTGAGATATTCTGCAGATAATATGCAAGGGTATTAACCAGTGTCCCTGTGTAATTTGCATAACCCGGGTGAACCACCATTCCGGCCTGCTTGTTGACGATCATCAGGTCTTTGTCTTCATAAACAACTTCAATAGGAATGTTCTCCGGGATTATCTCTGTATCTCTTGGCGGATGTGCCAATACAATAGATATCACATCCTCAGGTTTTACCTTGTAACTTGGTTTAACATTTTCATTGCCCACAATTATATTGCCGGCTTTTGCAGCATTTTGAATTTTGTTTCTTGAGACATTAGGTATTTTATGAAAAAGAAATTTATCTATTCGCAATGGAATCTGACCCGGGTCAACAACAAAGCGGTAATGTTCATACATTTCACTGCTTCCATCGTGATTGTCGGTTTGCAAGTTCATGAATACAAATGTGTTTATCCGGAAACGATGAATTTGGCCGAATAAACTTTCCTGTTCTCCGGCTGTATCAGTCTGAAAATATATACACCATCTTTTAGATGGCTTATATTATGTGTTTCACTGTATTTCGATTCGTATACCAATTGTCCGAAAATATTGTATATTTGGATATAAGCTTTTTCGGGAACCTTTATTCCCTCAAGGTCAATATTAATGCTTCCGGTATGAACCGGATTGGGATACAAGCTTACGGATTGTGTCCGGACTTTATTTTCATGCATTCCGATAATGATTTCCTTACCAAGCAACGGGCGCATCATAATGGCTCCTTTCATCAGTGATTGGTTCCAGTTGCCTGTTGAGTTGTAGAAAGTGTATTCCCGTGCATCATTGTATTTATCGAAACCTACATTCAGGTTTTTGTTTTCGGATTGTATCCAGCCGATATAAAATATATTGTTCACCAGAACGCCTGAGTCCAGCTCGTAAGTATGCATTTTATACAGATCATTGGTAAACCTGGGTTTTTCATTTTCCTGTATATAGATGAGTTCGCCGGGTATTCCATTATTATCTGCCCAAACGGCAAGGTCGAAATACATATCATTGGCATTATTGACCACCTTGTTAAAGAACATCTTGATTCCCCGAAGGGTATCCGGCCGGCTAAGCTTAAACTGGTAAGCCAGTTGGGCACCGGCAGGTACCAGACCATATCCCGCTTCGGGCGTGCCGTCATCATATGCAAAATAATTGTAAAACTCCTGGTAAAAGGTCAGCGTATCATGCAAAGTATCAGCAGAAGTTATGTCGCCAAGCAAAATGTGATCAATCCTGAATTTTGCAAATTCCGAGCTATAATTCAAAGGGAAAAGAAACTTCCAGGGTGGACAGGCATGTTGCGGACATGTGGTGCAATTCTGGTATTGTTCTTCATAAAACGGAAGCAGGTTGCAGCTTCCTCCGTCGTATGATTTTTCAAATGTGCCTTCATCGTTGGTCAGACGATATTTATATATGGTATT
Organism: uncultured Bacteroidales bacterium; assembly: GCA_964611705.1. Taxonomy (GTDB): domain Bacteria; phylum Bacteroidota; class Bacteroidia; order Bacteroidales; family JAIOZK01; genus JAIOZK01. The sequence goes on along the minus strand of CAZTAW010000003.1, from coordinate 17,924 downwards.
GAAAGTAGTGTTATCAAGATTTGTAATATATAACTTGAATGTATCACGCAATACATTGGTAGGATTATGCAGGTACTGATCGTAGGGCATCCTTTCAAAATTTTTGAGCATGGAGGGTGAGCGCTCAACAAAGCCAATGGTTCTGTATACCGTATCACCCATTGAGCGTCCGATATTCAGGTAAACATAATCAATATTCCATTGATCGCAATTGCTTTTCCAGCTTGGGATGGAAGGTAGACTGCCATAGTTGAAAAAACGGAAAAAGAAATCTTCACGCAGGTATTTTGCACTATCTGTGATGGGTATCATAACCTGCTTGCGGTACACACTGTCATTTTTATAAAAAGTATCAAGCGGCATACCTGGTGTGCCCCAGACCTCTGTCCATTTTATGTTTGGGAAGAAAACCGAGTCGCAGGGCAGGGTGACTTCATCCCCGTAATACAAAGTGTCGAAAATTGCCATCCCCCAGGTATCGTCGCAGGGAGAAAAAAGTGTATCGCCGGGAAATACAGTGTCATTGGGTGTTATGTATGCACTCAGCGGAACGGTGATACTATCAACCGAAGTAAATACGGAGTCTTCCCCGTAATGCCCGAATTCAAGTATGAGTGAATCGCTGGGATTCAAGGGTTCCCCTCTTCCCTGGGGCTGGTAAAAGAAGCTGAAATATACCGAATCGGAAGGACGAATGGCTTCAGGTATTGGATAAAAAACGGAGTCGAGGCGTATGGGTCTTGATGTCAGCCTGTCGGCGATAAAAGGATAGATGCTTGCGTTGGAGTATATGTTTCCCTGTGCATCAATCACATCAAGTGTTGCGGAACCCAGATTCGCTTGCCTGAAAGGAAAATCCCTGTTGATGTATGCCTCGTCATCAAGCCATATAGCTGTATCCGGGTAGCCAACATAATCGCTGAAATCATCAAAGAAAGGCAGCGTTACAGGTATCCATTCTTTGGTTACGCTTGATCTTTCGTGTTCTTTTTGTTCCAGCCGTTGCTGATAAGCTTTTTTGATGACCGGATTTTCAGTCAACCCTGTCACGATCTCCTGTGAAAATCCCCAGCCTGAAACAAATAAAGTGAGTATTGTGATTATTGTTTTTTTCATTCCTGATTATTGATTTTATCAATGATCTCATTTCTGATAGAATCTGTTAAAATAGTATCCACCCTTGTTGTATCCGGGAACAGGCTCAGGATATATTCATCAAAATCGAATAATTCTTCCGAGCGGTACCAGACATCTATGTAGTTGCCATGTTGAAGGATGGTGTCGCTGTCCCATGAAGGTTCCTGCTGATATATCCTTGCTGTTGCGGTATCCCTTCCGTCAAGAAAGTATTCATTACCGATATTGAACGAAGCCCTGTGGATCAACTTGATCGCGGCTTTTTGTTTTTTGCCTATCAGGAAAGGAATGGGCAGTTTTTTTTGTGAATACCCGCTCCCGATCACAAGCTTGATCTTTGATCCTTTTTCTATCAGTGTTCCGGGTTCAATTTCTTTATTTTTAAACATCTGGCCCAGTATGGCATTTTCTGCAAAATGGGTTATATATTCCAGTGAATCCACCCTTAATCCTGAGGATTCAAGAATAACAAGCGCCTGACGCAGGCTGAGGTCAGTCAGATCAGGCATGCTGATTTTTTCCGGGTTTTTAGCAACAATGGTAAGATAAACTTTCCTGCCTTTTTTTACTTTACTGAATGGTAAAGGATTTTGCTGAATAATAATTCCTTTGTCCTTGGTAGGATCATACACTGAATCTTCCACAACAAAGTTGAAATGTTTATCCAGGCCTTCGGCTTTGATTTCCTCAAGCGTCATTCCGTTGAAATCCTGAATGGAAATGGTGTCCCCATGTCGTGTATAAAGTTTCAAAACCTGAAAGCTTAGCCATAGCAAAAAGAATGTTAGCACAATTGCAATCCCGACATGGATGTAAAATTTTTTTCTCCTGAGAAAATAAAAGAATCCCATTTTTTGTATTTTTAGCCCGCCCGGTCGTTTATTTTTGGGTGAAAATAATTTTCATAATAACTTTAAACGGGGCTGATTATTGCCCTTTTACCGGCAAATATAAGATAAATAACTACAACCGGAAACAATTGATGTTGTGTAAATTCAGTCAGATATGAGGAAAAAAATTGCCATTGTTGCAGGCGGTGATTCAGGTGAATATGAGGTTTCGATAAACAGCGCCAATGTGGTTTATAAAAATCTTGATAAAGCTGTTTATGATGTTTACCTGATCATTATGAAGAGAAAAGAATGGAATTGCAACTATCAGGGTGAAAATATTTCCGTTGATAAAAATGATTTTTCGATCAATATCGCCGGTAAAAAAATAATTTTTGATTGTGTTTTTATTGCCATCCACGGCACGCCCGGTGAAGATGGTAAATTGCAGGGCTATTTCGAGATGCTTGCTGTTCCATACACAACATCCGACTGGATTGTTTCGGCTTTTACATTCGATAAAAATGTTTGTAAGGGGGTTGTTCAGCAATATGGTGTTACACAACCGCAAACGCTTTTTTTTAAAAGCAATGGAAGGGGCCTTGCAGAAAAAGTAATGCAAGAGATCGGTTTGCCCTGTTTTGTGAAGCCCAACAAGGGAGGCTCCAGTGTTGGAATTACAAAAGTAACTGAAGAATCACAGCTTGAGAGAGCTTTTCAGAGTGCATTTCATGAAGATAATGAGATACTGGTTGAAGAATTCATAGAAGGAACCGAGATCACATGTGGTATATTCAGGCATAAGGGAAAACTAATTGTTTTGCCTGTTACAGAAATTGTAAGCAAAAAGGAATTCTTCGATTACGAAGCCAAATACAATGGCATGGCTGATGAGATCACACCGGCCAGAATTTCTGTTGAAAAGGAGAAGGAATGTAAAACCTTGTCGGCTTTTCTTTATAATAAGTTAAACTGCAAGGGAATTGTCCGCTTTGATTATATCTTTAATGAAAACGGCATGTATTTCCTGGAGGTTAATACCGTACCTGGTTTATCTGCCGCCAGTATAGTTCCCCAGCAAGCCGAAGATATGGGCATTTCAATTGGGGAACTTTTCGCAATGGTGATTGAAGAGACAATCTCTGAATAAAAATCTGTTAACAAAACATCGTGTTATATCGAGCGAAGCGAGATATCTTATAGCTATGTTTAAATTATTGACTTTATAGAGAGCCTCGAAATACTCCTGTGTAAATTCGTTCTATTGTTGATTGATTTCCATTTAATTCCTTTATTTTTGCATTTCTATGCAGAAAAACAACATCAAAATAAAAAACAAAAAGGCATCTTATCAGTATTTTCTGATTGAGCGTTTTGTGGCCGGAATACAATTACAGGGCACTGAGATAAAATCCATACGTGAAGGAAAAGTTAGCCTGGCCGAATCGTTTTGCGTGTTTGAAGAAGGCGAACTTTATGTAAGGGATATGCACATTGCAGAATACATAATGGGAACCATTTATAACCACGAACCCAAGCGCGACAGAAAGCTTCTGCTTACCGCCCGCGAATTAAAGAAGCTTCATACCAAAGTAACTGAAAAAGGATTGACCATTATTCCCACTTTGATGTTTATTAATGAAAAAGGCCTTGCCAAGCTGGAAATCGCCTTGGCCAAAGGAAAACATTTTTACGATAAACGCGAAAGCATCAAAAAGAAAGACATCAAACGGGATGTTGAAAGAACACTTACCTGATAACATCCAGATAATTTTTAACAATATAAACTTCCATCTATGGTTATATATAAAAGGTTGTGTATATGAGGACTTATTTTCTAAGAATTGTAATTACAACTATTTTTTTGTCCGGCAGCATGCCGGCAATGTTTTCGCAAGATAGTGATGAAAAAATAAAATGGCGTAGTTTTGAAGATGCCATTGCATTGAACAAAGAGAATTCCCGTAAAATATTCATTGATGTTTACACAGACTGGTGCGGATGGTGCAAACGCATGGATAAAAGTACTTTTGCCGATCCTGAAATTGCCCGATACATGAACGAAAAATTCTATGCGGTAAAACTGAATGCCGAAACCAAAGACACCATCAATTACAGGGGAACTGCTTATGTAAATCCTCAGCCTTCCCGCAAAAGATCATCCCATCAACTTGCTATTGCCTTACTGCGGGGCAAAATGTCTTATCCTTCTTATGTAGTGCTGGATGAAAACAACAAACCGTTTACTGCCTTAAGCGGTTACATGGCAGTTGACCGTTTTGCACCCATCATCCTTTTCCTGGGCGAAAATGTTCATCTCGACACCACTTTTGAAGGAGATAAATGGAAGGCATTTTTGAAGGAGTATAACCAGAATAAGTAGAGATTTTTTTAAAATTGCTTTAGTAAGTGAATTATTTGACGATAAGGATAGATTTTATATCATGCGAAAATATTCCTTAGCTGGTTTAACAATATATCAAATCAAATTACAAGTGAAATCCCCTTTTTACGCAAAAATATTCGTATGCCAGATCAATATTGAATAAACGATATAGCGCAGGAATCTGGCTGTGGAATAAAGTAAATACTGGTTGCGGCTGTATTGTACGGCTCCCATCAGCATAGCTATGGCTGAAAAGGGCAGGGGGGTGAGGGATGCAACAATGATAAGAAATCCTCCGAATTTTTTTAATTGCTCGGTGTATTTGTGCAGAAAAGTACGGTAGAGGTATCTGAAAAAAGCCGTATTATGCAGGTATCTTCCGATGAAAAATCCAATTACCCCGGCAATATAAGACAGTATAGAGAAGATGACAATACTGATCACATAAAACATGATCTTGTCGTGCTGGGCGCTTACCAGCATGAACATCTCCGGCGGAATAATGCCAAAAACAACTTCAGAGCACATAAAAATGAGGAAGACAATAAACGGACGGTCGTATATCTGTTCGAGATATTGCTGATAATTGACATCATCAACAAGGTTTAGCAGGTACAACGAAACAGCAACAATAATAACAAGCCACAAAAGACCTTTTGAAAGGTTCCTGATAAGGAATTTGGATTTTTCGTTCATTGGCATTGTTGGTTCGGATTGCTGATTATTTGTTTAGATTATAAATTTCTGCTGATTTGAGGAAATAAAGCGCAACCGGAAGTGAGAAGGGATTGGATTCATCCAGCCTCTCGGGATGCCATTGCACACCAATAAAAAATGATTTATTTTTTTTATCTTTCCATTCTATGGCTTCAATCAATCCGTCTTCGGTCCGTGCTGAGGCTTTGAATACACCAGCCAGCTTTTTGATTCCCTGATGGTGGTTCGAATTTACAAATCCTATCTCCATACTGATAGTTTCGTAAAGCAATGATGTTGTATCAATATTTATCTGATGGTAACAATTGTTTTTGTCGGGGCATCTGTGAAAAACTTTGTTTTCTGTTTCTGTGGGTATGTCGAAGATAAGGGTTCCGCCCTGAGAAACATTCATGATCTGCAATCCACGGCAAATAGCCAGCACCGGAAGGTTTAATTCCAGAGCTTTTTCAATTAACATGAATTCAAGACTGTCGCGGCGCAGATCAATTGTAAAAGGAACATCCTTTTTCAGTTCGCCACCGTAAAAATCGGGGTGTACATCCGGGCCGCCGGTAAGCAACAGTCCGTCGCAATATTCAAGCACCTGTATTGCTGAATTATGCGGCAGATCAAAACAGTTTATGATTTTAAGGGTGGTGTCCTGTATTTGAAGCCATTGGGCATATTTTCCATAATGGTCTCCGGGTCCAGCTTTGGAAACAGCAATTTTAAGCGGACGCTGAACTTCATTACCGAGGCATCCGAACAAAATAACCGGTATAAATAGCTGGAATAAAATAAAAACGTGAAATCTTGTTTTTCTCGTGTTGATCATGGTTTTGCTTTTTTCAAAAGATTACCAAAAATACAGGTAATGCTTTAATATTACAATATAAATTGGATAATTAAAAAATAATTTTTAGAAATGCAGGTAAAAATCCTTCGTTAGTTCCTTGTAATCAGCAGTGTAAGTGTTTTTACTGTTCCTGATAAGCAGCTTTTTTGTGTCGGTCGGAATTTTTGATTTCGTTATTTTCAGGATGGCCCTGTTGGCAGGTTTACCAGGTTTAGGAAAAATGATCAGATCATTGTTGTAAAATAGTTGTGCCATATAAACTTCTTTATTAAATACAGATATTGCTTCATAGGGGATGATCACAAAACAGGCACCTGATGGCGTAAGCAAACATTTTACAGCATGTAAAAGCGTGGCATAATCAAGTTTTTTTGTGTGCTTGGCAAAAACGTATTTTTTGTTCTCCGGTAAAAGAGATTTGCTAAAGAAAGGGGGATTGCTGACAACAAGATCATATTTCGGCGAATTCTTATTCAGGTATTCCTGAAGGGATGAATGGATCATCTGAATTTGCTCCGGCCAGGGTGAATGGTTTGCATTTTTCCTGGCTCGGATACAGGACATCTCATCAATTTCTACTGCATTGATCCTGGCCATGCTGAATTTTTGGGCCATCATCAGTGCGATAATCCCGCATCCGCTACCGATATCCAGGATGTGCCGGGGGTTTTTGTAATACACCCATGCACCAAGCAACACGGCATCCGTACCGACTTTCATTGTGCAATCCGTATCGTCTATCTCAAATTTTTTAAATCTGAAAGGCATTAGCGATAAATATCAATTAATCCTTCAGGCATTTTTACAATGATCTGTTTTTCTTGCCGGTCAACTTTTTGAATCACTTCATCAGTAACCGGTATTAGTACTTCTTTCCCATGATAAAATACCTGGAAAAGGTCTTGTTGGGGCATTTCCATTACATCTTTAATTTTTCCAAGCTCACCGTGTTTCTTATCAATGATGGTAAAACCTTTTATTTCATGAAAATAAAATTTATTTCCGCTGAGTTTGGGAAGCAGTTCAATGGGCAGGTATATTTCTGTTCCGGTAATAAGCTCAACGATGTCCGGGTCGGGAGTTTCGTCAAGTGTAATTAAGGCCTGATTTTCCAAAAATTCGATATTTTCGATCGAAAAAGGAATGTGTGTATTGTTGATCAATAGCAAAACAGCAGGAAGTTCCCGGTATTGTTGCGGGTCGTCGGCATCAATAACAGCATGGAATTTGGCTGTTGCGCCCAGTTGTTTGGTAATGCGACCAAAATAAAAAAAATCTTCCTTTTTCATAACCGGTTTATACAGCAAAAATAAAAAAAGGCTGAAGAAATAACTCCAGCCTTTTTTGATCGCAGTTTGAGATTTTTACTTTTTATCCGTTTTGTCACCCGAAGCAGCTTCTTTCTTTTCTTCTTTCGGCTGCTCTTCTTTCTTTTCAGTTTTAGGTTCTTCCTTTTTCTCTTCTTTAGGTTCGTCTTTCTTCTCAGCCTTAGGTTCTTCTTTCTTTTCTTCTTTAGGCTGCTCTTCTTTCTTTTCAGTTTTAGGTTCTTCCTTTTTCTCTTCTTTAAGTTCCTCTTTCTTCTCTTCCTTGTGTTCTTCTCTCTTTTCTTCTTTAGGCTGCTCTTTTTCTTTAGTCTCAGGTGCTGATTCAGGTTTGGCTTTTTCTGCCTTTTCTTTTGCTTCAGTTTCCTTTGTTTCCTCTTCTTCTTTTTCCTGAGCTTCTTTCACTTGTTTTTCAATTTCCTCAGCTCTTTTCTTCTCTATCTCTTCTGCTCTTGCCTGATTTACCTTGATCTCTTCTTCAAGTCTTTTCTTGCGATCGCCTCTCTGTTTTTCTTCACTTTCTTTAATTCGTTTTTGAATCTTTTCCTCTTTTTCTTTGAGCCAGGCCTGGAATTTTGCTTCCGCCTGCTCCTCTGTCAGCGCTCCTTTTTTCACTCCTTTTAAAAGATGATTTTTGAAAAGAACACCTTTGAATGATAAAATTGATCTGACAGTTTCGGTAGGCTGCGCACCCTTGGTGAGCCATTCAATGGCTTTGTCGAAATCCAGATCAATTTCCGCGGGACTTGTGATTGGATTGTAAATGCCAATCTTTTCAATAAATCTTCCGTCTCGTGGTGCACGACCATCCGCAATAATAATGTGGTAATAAGGTCTTCCTTTTTTACCACGTCTTTGTAATCTGATTTTTGAAGGCATTGTTCAATGTTTTAATTCCTGATTTCGTTTACTTCTAACTTTCTTTCTTCGGCAGACAAGCTGCCCTTTTATTTTGGGGTGCAAATATCGAATTATTTTTTTGATTAGAAAAGAAAAACTGCTTCAAAATGAACTATATCGGATTGCTAATATAAACCTGTTTTTTCCGAGTATAAAAATCATGGTAATGAATGTTTGGGTTTGTACTGATTAATTCTTAAAAATAAGAAAAGGTAACCTGGAAATTTGGAGAAATTTGTTGAACGGAGGGGAATAACCCTATTTGGATTTTAAAAACAGTGTCTATCTACTTGAAAATATGTATTCAAATACATTAATGCATTTGTATCAAAATTATTAAACAAAACTATATCATATATTCCCTTATTTATAACAAAAATAAAAAAAATCAAATTTAATATGTTTGAGGTGCTTAAATTTATAAGTGATTTGGTAAAATCAAAGTTAAAAGTATAGGCGTTAGCTTTTTTTGGAGTCGTACTATTTACGACTAATTTTTTTAAGGTTCTGATAAAAATTATTAAAAATATGTAAGCAATGCTTTAAATTGTATTTTAAAGAGATATAAAAAAAGGCTACCCATCCGGGTAGCCTTATCAACGGAGGAAGAGGGATTCGAACCCCCGGTCCGCTTGCGCGGACAACGGTTTTCAAGACCGCCGCATTCGACCGCTCTGCCATTCCTCCGCTGCAAAAATATAACTTTTTTCTGTCCTGAAAAAAAATTTACCCCTTTTCTCAAAACCACTTCCTTTTTGCCCTTTACCGATAACTGATTATGCCTTGACTAAGCAACTATTTTGGCCTAACTTTGTTTAATTAGTTTGTAAAGTGCGTTTTTAAAACAGTTGAACCATGAAGAAATTTATTATACTGATTGCTTTCATTGGGTTTTTATTCCAGCATACCGATGCAAAACGATTGGATGCCTACCTTTGGTATACTACGTTTTATTCTCCACAGGACGGACCCTATATCGAAACTTATTTATCCTTCAATGCCAATTCACTTGTTTATCAGAAAATCAATGAAACGGAGTTTCAGGGTGTTGTTGAAATAACCATGATTTTTAAGCAAAACGATACCATCAGGGATTTTGCAAAATATGAGCTGAACAGCCCGGTTGTAGAAGATACAGTAAATATCCGGCAAAGTTTTATTGACCAGCAGCGCTTCGGGCTTCCCGACGGGGAATACGAGTTTGAAATAGAAATTGCGGATAAATACAGCGACAAGAAGCCTTTCCGTTATAATCAAATGATAAAAATCGAATATCCTGACAATGAGATCGCGATATCGGGTGTTGAGCTTGTTGAGACTTACACCAAAACGAAAACCGAAAATATTCTCAGCAAAAGCGGCTACGATTTAGTTCCGTACGTTTCCAATTTCTTCCCGAAAGACAAAAAGGAGTTGATCTTTTATGCAGAAATATACAACGCAAAAAAAGTGCTGGGTGAAGATGGCAAATACCTGGTAAACTATTATATCAAATCCTTTGAAACCGGAAAGATTATTTCAGGATATCAGCGGAGCAAAAGATTAAATGCACAGGAAGTTACACCCGTTCTGAATCAGTTTAAGACCGCGAATCTTCCTTCGGGGAATTACAAGCTGGTTATTGAGGTAAAAGACAGGGAAAATAAGCTTATCACCAGCAATTCATTGTTTTTCCAACGTAGTAATCCCGACATACAATTTGATCTCGACGATATTGCAGCGCTGGATGTAAGCAATACATTTGCCGGAAAGATTAACAATGCCGATACATTAAAGGAATATATCAAAACCCTGACGCCAATTGCCTCGGAGTTTGAAAAACAGTTTATTTTTAAGCAGATAGAAAAATCCGATTTAAACACACTGCAACAGTTTTTTCTGAATTTCTGGCGAACACGCAATAACCTGAATCCTGCCCAGGCCTGGATAGATTACCTTGAAGAAGTCAAGATCGTGGATAAAGCATACAGTACGCAGGTAAAGAGAGGTTACGAAACCGACAGGGGTAGGGTGCATTTGCAGTATGGGCCGCCTAATATTGTTACCGAAAGCTATAATGAGCCAAGTGCTTATCCCTATGAAATATGGCATTATTACAAGCTGGGCGAACACCAACGGAACAAGCGTTTTGTTTTTTATACCTACAACCTGGTTACAAACGATTTTATGCTACTGCATTCGGATGCTCTCGGGGAGCTTTCGAATTACAGGTGGAGAGTGGAGTTGCACCGCCGGGATTACGATCCTCAAAGCGTTGACGCAACAGGCCCGCCTGATGCCTGGGGCAACAAAGCCGAAGACTATTACCGTAATCCAAGATAATCTTTTAACTTGCTCATTTAATAAATTTGGTGAATCCCATTATTAATCAAAATAATGGGATTACTTTTGTAATTCGTCAAAATAAAGCAGTAACCGAATATGCGTTTGATCTACTATATTTTTAGCGCTGTTGCCTGGATTGTTTCCCTGCTTCCTTTCTTTATACTGTACAGGCTTTCGGATATGCTTTATCTGATCATTTTTTATTTGATCGGTTACCGGAAAAAAGTAACCTATGCCAATTTGCAAAATTCTTTTCCTGAAAAATCAGAGAAGGAGATCAGGCAAATTGCCCGCAGGTTTTACAAAAACCTGGCCGACCTGGTAGTGGAGGTTTTGAAAATTAAAAGCATCAGGACAAAAACCCTGCATAAACGGGTTAGATTTCATAACTACGAGATCATTGAGGAGCTTTACGAAAAGAACAAAAGTATTTTTGTAGCCATTGGACATTGCGGTAACTGGGAGTGGATGGGACTGAAAATAGCTATGATTTCCGAACATAAACCTTTTGCCATTGTTAAACCATTGTCTGAACCTTATTTTGAAGACTATATGAACAAGCTACGCACGAAATCAGGATATAATAACCTGATCAAATTCAGACAAACATACCGGCAATTGCTGAAGATCAGGAAACAGCGAAATATCGTGATCATTGCTTCGGATCAAACACCAACAAGGGATGAGATCAATTACTGGACAAATTTCCTGAACCAGGAAACTCCTTTTTTCCTTGGCCTTGAAAAAATGTCGAAAAATATGGATTTTGCTGTTTTGTTTTTTGATATTGTAAGGTCCAACAGGGGGTGTTACGATGTGTTTGTTAAAAAGATCACGGAAGAACCCAACAATACAAAGGAATATGAAATAACTGAAAAATATGTTCACCTTCTTGAGGATGCTGTTATAAAACACCCCGATAACTGGTTGTGGTCCCACAGAAGGTGGAAACATAAAAAAGAAAGCGAAGAATAGAATTTGAAAACGGCAGTCGTCATATTAAACTGGAATGGAAGAAAGTTCCTGCAAAAATTTCTTCCTGAAGTTGTTAAACATAGCAAAGGAATAGCTGATGTGGTCATTGCCGATAATGCATCCACCGATGATTCGGTTGCATTTATGGAAAAGGAATTTCCTGAAATCAGGATTATCAGACTTGCCGGAAATTTTGGTTTTTCAAAAGGATATAACGAAGCCCTGAAGCAGATAAAAGCCGAGTATTATGTTTTATTGAATTCGGATATACAGGTAACTGAAAACTGGATAGAACCTGTGATCAGGATGATGGATTGGGACAGGAGCATAGGCGCGGTGCAACCCAAAATACTTTCATTCCACGAACCTGATAAATTTGAATATGCCGGAGCCTCCGGCGGCTTTATTGATAAATACGGATATCCCTTTTGCCGTGGCCGGATTTTTCAGTACCTGGAAAATGATACGGGTCAGTATGATGATACAAGGGAAATTTTTTGGGCATCCGGTGCCTGCATGTTTGTGAGGGCCGATTTGTATCATCAACTCGAGGGGCTCGACAATGATTTCTTTGCGCATATGGAAGAGATTGATTTTTGCTGGGGACTCAAAACCATGGGATACAAGATTATATTTTGTCCTGAATCAGTTGTTTATCACGTTGGTGGCGGAACATTGCCCAAAAGCTCAAGCCGTAAAACATATCTGAATTTCCGGAACAATAACTACCTGATATACAAAAACCTGCCTTCAAAAAGATTGATCCGGGTTTTTATTACCAGATATTTTCTGGATGCTGCTGCATCTTTTAAGTTTTTGCTTGAAGGAGGCTTCAGGGATTTTCTGGCTGTGCTCAGAGCTCATGCCAGTTTCTGGCGCAATTACGGCAAAATGAAAAAAAAGCGCAGAAAACAAAAGCATATTGATGTGTCCTGTATTTACCGTTCCAACATTGCCCTTGACCATTATCTGAAAAAGATCACTAAATTTTCAGACCTGGATCAGAAGAAGTTTTCGAAATAATTATCTTCCCTGTTTTAAGAAGCATTCAATGGCAAGCTCATAAGACAAAAGTCCGAATCCAATAATCGTTCCTTTTGAATAAGGGGCTATTAAAGAAACATGCCGATATTCTTCCCTTGAAAAAATATTGGAGATGTGTGCCTCTACAACAGGTATTGCTATGGCTCTGACTGCATCTGCAATGGAAACGGATGTATGGGTGTAACCCCCGGCATTCAATATAATGCCATCATACTTCCCGGCTGCATCTTGTATCTTGTTAATGATCTCTCCTTCAATATTGGTTTGATAATGATCAAGCCGTATACTCAGGAATTTTGAACGAAGTGCTTCAAAGTAATCCTGAAAACTAGTATTGCCGTATATTTCCTTTTCACGCTGCCCGATCAGGTTCAGGTTGGGTCCGTTAATTATTATTATCTTCATAACTTTACAAAAATAAGCATATCAGGTATGAAAATAAGCGAAAATTTTATACAGGCGATTCGGGATTACAATGATTTATTGAATAAAGATTATCCTGAAAAAGGAATTAAAAAGTTTGTTGGTGATCGCTACAGCTTATCAGGTATGGAAAGGTCTGTGCTCTACAGGGGGGTTCAAAAATAAAAAGACAGAATTTCAAGACGAAAGAAATTGATCTCTGCATCTGCAATCAGGGATGGGTTTTTACACATAGATAGCTATAATGTTTTGCTTACTATTATTAGCTATTTCAACGGAAAAGCGGTTTTTATTTCTACTGATGGCTTGCTTCGAGATGCAGCGGAAGTGCATGGCAAAAGGATCAGAATTAAAAATCTGCACAGAAGCCTGGATTTGTGTTTTCAGGCTTTTAAAAAGCTAAAACCTTTAAATTTTGCTTTTTATGCTGATGAAAAACCCGGTAGCTCAGCAAAGCTTACCGAATTAATAAAAATAAAACTATCAGATGATAAACCCGATGGAAATGTCATACTTTCTGATTCACCGGATTCTTTAATCACTTTGGCAGAAAGCGGTATCATTTGCTCTTCCGATTCTGAAATCATTGACAGATGTTTTGTTCCGGTTTTTGATCTGAGCAGGTATGTGCTGGATATTAATTATAAGCCCAACAGGCTGGACATTTCCTTAATAATTTCTTAACTTTGCAGCGATGAATCCAATAGGGGTGCCCCAAATTACGGGCTGAGATCACACCCTTCGAACCTGATCCGGGTAATGCCGGCGAAGGGAGCACGAAGAGTCACGTTCTTTCAACAAATTCCTCTATTGGTCTTTTGATGTTTAATCTTTAAAATAAAAAGACCATGAAAAAATTTGTTATCTGTTTTTTAATTTCCAATTTGATCCCGATGATGGGATTTCCCCAGTTTAGTATACGGGGAAAAGTAACGGATGAAGAAGACCGGCCACTTACCGGTGCACACATCATTCTGCAGAAAACATACAAGTCAACTGTTAGCGATGATAATGGCGAATATTCACTGACACGAATCCCGGAGGGGAAATATTCCATGAAGGTGTCTTTTATCGGGCATGAAACGGTGGTGAAAAATATTCACCTGAGCAAAGACACAACCATTATCTTTACCCTTGAAACCAAAGCTTATATTGGCGATGAGGTGATCATCACAGCGATACGTGCAGATAAAAAATCACCCACAACCTATGAGAATGTTGATTTTGAAGAAATTGAAAAGATCAACATGGGTCAGGATTTGCCCTATCTGATTGATCAAAGTCCTTCAACGGTAATTACTTCTGATGCGGGCACGGGCATAGGCTATACAGGGATCAGGATCAGAGGCTCGGATATCACAAGACTGAATGTTACCATTAACGGTATTCCGCTTAATGACCCGGAATCTCAAGGTGTTTTCTGGGTGGATATGCCTGATATAGCATCCTCAATTGACAATATTCAAATCCAGCGTGGTGTGGGTACATCTACAAACGGAGCGGCAGCTTTCGGAGGAAGCATTAACATACAAACAACAACGCTTCAGCCTGATCCGTATGGGATTGTTAACAGCAACGCCGGTTCGTTCAACACATTTAAAAATAATGTTGCCTTTGGAACCGGTTTGATTAAGGGCAAATGGAGCTTTGATGGCAGACTTTCCAAAATTAGTTCGGATGGATATATTGACAGGGCTTTTGCCGATTTGAAATCATTTTATTTTTCAGGTGGCTATTATGGTGAAAAAAGTATGTTGAAGGCAGTTATTTTTTCGGGCAAGGAAAGAACCTACCAGGCATGGGGCGGAGTTCCCAAAGATTCGCTTGAAACCAACCGTACTTACAATCCTTATACATACGAAAACGAAACCGATAACTATCAACAGGATCACTACCAATTGCATTACACCTATCAGTTCAACAAAAACCTGCATCTGAATACATCATTGTTTTTGATTCATGGAGAAGGATATTATGAGCAATATAAAGAAGCTCAGGCCTATGTGGATTATCAATTGCCTGATGTTGAGATCGGAGATACCCTTATCACTGCAACGGATATGATCAGGCAAAAATGGTTGAAAAATGATTACTATGGGTTAACGTATTCACTCAAATATAACAAAAACAAAACCAACCTGATTATCGGAGGATCATGGAACCGCTTTGACGGTGATCATTTTGGTGAGGTTATCTGGGCAGCTTATGCATCAAACATGGAAAAGGATTATCAATGGTATGACAACACCGGTATTAAAACCGATTTTAATATTTTCGGAAAGATGAATTATCAGATCACGGATAAGATCAATATATACGGTGATCTGCAATATCGTAATGTAGATTACAAAATTGATGGAATTCATGATGATCTCCGGGATATATCACAGAATCATACCTTTAACTTTTTTAATCCCAAAGCCGGGTTATTGTTTGACCTGACAAAAAACCAGAGCTTATATTTTTCTTTTGCCGTAGCCAACCGCGAACCCAACCGGAGCAATTACCGTGATGCGGATGAAGGTTATCAACCCAAAGCAGAAAGGCTATATGATTATGAAGTAGGTTACAAATATACCCATCCCCGTTATGGACTGGAAGCCAATTTGTATTTTATGGATTATAAAGATCAACTGGTTCTGACTGGTGAGATCAATGATGTTGGGGCAGCTATCATGACAAATGTCCCGGACAGCTATCGCGCAGGCATTGAGCTTATGGCAGGTGTTCAGATCTTTAAATTCCTGAAATGGGATGTAAATGCGACTTTTAGCAGGAACAAAGTCAGGGATTTCACGGAATTTATTGACAACTGGAGCCCGCCCTATGAGCAGAAGAAGAATCATCTCGGTGCCACTGATTTGTCTTTTTCTCCTGAGATCGTTGCGGGAAGCATGATAAACTACCAGTCAGCAATAGGATTGGAAATCTCACTGAATTCCAAATATGTGAGCAGGCAATATATTGATAATACGTCAAGCGAATCACGAAGCCTGAATCCGTATTTTATCAATGATTTGGTAATCAATTACACTTTTAAAACCAACTTTATCAGGGAGATCGGCCTGAACCTGATGATTAATAACCTGTTTGACATAGAATATGAAACTTATGCATGGGTTTATCGCTATTACTATAAGGGTGCGTATTACGAAATGGATGGCTATTTTCCCCAGGCCGGTATTAATGTGATGGGTGGCATAAGCTTATCTTTTTAATCCCTCGAAAAAAATAACTTAAATCCCAATCAAAGTATTGTTTAGGATTTAATGTTGAAAAGTTCGAAGCAGTAATTAATAACAAATATGTATTTTTGTTGGGTCAACCAGTGAACTGAACCCGATGAACAAATTCCTGATAAGCAACTTTCTTCGATTTCCTGCTGTGGCATATGTTGTGCTCAGGAATTTGAAAAGGCAGAAAAAATACCTAAATAAAAAGCTGATTCCATTGTTCAGGGAAATTGAGCAAGAAAATGACGGGACTGTTGATGCAGAAGATATTCGAAAAATTACAACATATTACGGCAATTATACCACTTCTGTTTTGGGGGAATCGTTTTGCACCTTACGCGGAAAAAAGATGACAGAAAAAGAAAGATGGGCTATTACATGTTTGGGAATGATTACAGGTATATATGACGATTTTTTCGACAAACGCAGTATGAGCCAGGAAGATGTGATCAAAATTTCGAGAAATCCTGATCAATTCGAAGCCAAAACTCTTATTGATAAAATATTTGTAAACTACCGCAAAGAAGTTCTAAAAAATACGGTAAATAAGGAATTTCACTGGGAGATGACAGATAAGATTTTTGAAAGCCAGGTAGAAAGCAAAAAACAAAAAAACCCTGATATTTCTTTTAAAGAAATTAAGCGTATTACATTCGAAAAGGGTGGGTACAGTGTTTTATTATTCAGAAGTGTTTTTGAACATCCTCTGCAGGAAGGCGAATATGAGGCTTTGTTTAATATCGGGGCATTGTTCCAGTTGGGTAATGATATTTTTGACATTTACAACGACCGTGAGCAAAAAATCAATACGCTTGCATCAACTGCCGGTAAAATCAATGGCCTGAGAAAGCTATTCGATGAACAGCGTAAGGAAGCCTTTAACTTGTGCTACAAAACCAATTATAAAAGTAAACACATCAAACAATACCTCCATCAATTAACGCCCATCATTACACGATGCTATGTTTGCATGGATCAGTTGGAAGGATTGGAAAAGAAAACAGATGATGAATTTAAGCTGCAATCATATAGCAGGAAAGCGCTGGTTTGTGATATGGAGAAATCAAGGAATTTTTTGAGTTCTATCTGGTATTATTTTCAAACAAAAATCTAATTTGATCTACGGAAAAGATGAAGAAAAAGATAAATTTGAATTCATGGAAAAGAAAAGATCATTTCGATCATTTTAACAAACTTGATGATCCCTTTTTCGGGATAACTACAAATATTGATTGTAGTTATTGTTTTAAAAAGTCGAAAGCAGCTAACAAATCGTTTTTTCTCACATATCTTTACCACTCACTCAGGGCTGTAAATGAAGTTGACGGGTTTAAGCTAAGAATAGAATATGATAAGGTTTATCAGTATGATGTTGTTCATGCAGGCCCGACTATTTTTAGAGAGGATAAAACCTTTGGGTTTGCATTTATACGTTTTTATCATGATTTCAACAAATATTATGAGGAAGCATTACAGGAAATCAAACGGGTGCAAAAACAAAAGGGACTTATTTATGCTGATGGGGAAGATAATATTATTCATTATACAACTATTCCCTGGATTAAGTTTACATCCGTACGACAACCGGCCTTGTTTAAAAACAAGGATTCATCACCCAAAATAGCGTTCGGAAAACTTTTTACGGAAAACGGAAGAACCATGATGCCCATTTCAATTGATGTCCATCATGGACTAATGGATGCCTGGCATATTAGCATGTATCTTGAATTATTCCGGAAGTATCTGGATCAATAGAAAGTTTTAATCCGCCTGAGGCGGACGAGGGTTAATTCC
>CAZTAW010000002.1:0-37695 GCA_964611705.1 uncultured Bacteroidales bacterium | reverse complement strand
TTTCATTATATACTTCATCGAGTTTATCCATATGATGCATCAGTGGTTTTCGTTTTGATTCATTGGTTTCTGTTCTTGTTTTGAATTTTGAATCTTGAATTCTGAATCATGAATCCTGAATTTTTTCGCTCTGTACTTCAACATTCAATATTCGATATTCAATATTCAACATTCGATATTCAACAACCATCCGCTCTTTTGCACCCCTCTGTAGCCATTGTAGTACTCATCCAAATCTTCAAATTACCACATTTTCTCCCAGGGAGTCCTTCGGACAAATCACCAAATTAACTAAAAGCTAACTCCTACCCCCGCTGTCCAGCCGAAAGACTCAAAGTTTATTGCGTAACCTCCGCCGGTAATTAAGAACTTTCCAAACCGCAACATCAATCCGGCATCAATTTCAACGCCTGTGATACTATATCCTTTATCTTCAACAAAAGCTTCACCTATTTTTTCCGGTGGATTATAGGTGTACTCATCAATTGTATACAAATACTTTTCAAAAGCATATCCGGCACCTGTATATAGAAAAGCATCCTTACCAATCTGGAAAGTTGCTCCGGCCAGAACAGATAATGCTGCCCAGCCATTGGCCTTTGTAAATTCATAGTAACCCACTTGATCATAATCAGCTAAATTACCATCTTCAAAAGTGTAGTTTGCTTTATCAAAAGCAATGGGACTCATGCGGGCTTCGAGGTAAAAGCCTGTTTTACCAAGTAAGCCAATCCGCACGCCAAATGGTGTAACATCATTTCCCGAATAAGCAATAAAAAATGATTTTCGCACCTTGCTTTCTATGATCTCAGCGCGTACATCAAAGATCACGTTTTCATTTACAATGGGTATTTCATTGAGGAAATCCCAGTAAATAACATGTTTGCCTTTTTCAATGTTTTTGCCTATGTCACCGGCAACTTCAGTAAGCGGTCCCTGCCACGTTGCGCCATCATCAAGACTAACAAACAAGCTTACATTAAAGTTCTGGTAAAACTTAGCACCTGTGATATGGTATTCAACTGCGATTTTGTTATCGGATGTTACCCATGCTTTAATATTGGTTACGCTTTGGGAAAATGCGAAATACCCGCAAAGGGTAAAAACCAAAACTGTAAAAATTCTTTTTGTCATATGTCAATCTTTTTAATAGCACGCAGATACCACGGATTTTACGGATTCACACTGATCCGTGAATATTCGTTGCATCTGAGTTATCCGTGTGCTATATTTATTGTTCAATTGTTCGATTGCTTCATTGTTGTGCCTTTTCATTACTTACTACCATTCACTACTCACCACTCACCACTCACCATTCACTAATACTCAACAACCACCGTATTTTCATTTCCAAAAAACCTTGGCGTTTGCAAACCGCTGATCTTTACTGAGGTTTCGGTTACATTGTTAATTACATATTCCCTGAGTTCGCCCAATGTGATCTTCTGGTCGTTGTTCCGGTCGGCATTGCCCTGCAATCCGGCACATAAATAATAGGTAAACAAACCTGTTTCGGATGGGTCAAATCCCAGAGAAGTTTCATTGTAATCGGAAGAAGTAAAAACGGTAAAGTTGGGGTTTTCTTCCCAGGGTTGTTTTACCTTGGGCGTGATCCTGATGCCTTTCATGGCAATGAGGTTTTCTGTTTCATATGTGCCCGATGTACGTGATGCACCGCTGAAACAGGCATCCAGAAATACCGTTATTTTCTTTGCCCCGAGGGATTCGAGGTTCTGGTAAAACTTGTTCAGGTCATAGCCTTGCCTGTCGAGGGCTTCAATTCTACCATCAGCAGGGAAAAGAAAAACCTTGCTGCCGTCTTTTGAAGGCATTCCATGCCCGGAATAGTAAACAAAAACTTCGGTTTGTCCTTTGGCAATGGCTTTTTGTAATTCGCCGTAATTGGGATCAAAGGTATTGTCAAAGAAAAATCCGGATACATCATGATTGGTATAAGTATATACTTTATTGATTCCTATTACATTCCTGAAATACTCGGCCATAAGATCAGCATCATTATCAGCATAAGGTGCCGGAACGAAATTATCATAGTCTTCCACACCAATCACAATGGCAACAGCATCAGTACGCAATGTTTTGGAGCGGGGCACCTGCCTGATGTCAATAACTTTACCTACATTAGCCGTAATTTTATCTGAGGTGTATTCAAAACGTGCTACTTGTTTTTCGAGGCGGTCAATATCAGGCTCAACCTTGACAATGTTTTTTTCCGGTGGTTTTTGGTCAAGCTGTATCGGAAGCCTTAAAGCATCTATCTCTCCAATATCGTATTTGTTGTTAAGGGTAAGATATATGGGAAGGTCGCCGGTATAATCAACCCTCTTGTTGGGGCTCACATTAACCCAAAATTCTTTAACTTCTCCGATTTTAATATCACCAAGCTCTCCTGATTTGTTATCAATATAGATGTTGTTATCAGTTGTATAAACATGGTATTTTGTGTTTCGGGAGATATTCCGGCCAACATTCTGAATAATGATCTTTACCCTGACCATTTCTCCGGCTTGTAGCTTGGCATCTTGCTGGATGGCCCCTTTACCGAGGTCCACTATTTCCAGGCCCGAGAATTCCAGGTTAGGTTTTCTGTATGCTAAAGTGCTCAGATAAAGATATGCCGGGTCCATATCATACCCAAAATACTCTGTAACCGAAATCTTTAGCTTGTGCTCGTTTGATTGTATGTCAAAACCGGCATCTATGGGAATATCCAGTTCAACAGTTTGATCGGGCATTAAGTACGGTATCTCTTTACCGTCATCAATTGTTAGTTCTTCATCATATTTATCCGAATTGACCCGTACTTTCAGGCCTTGCGCTTTGCCTGCGCCTTTGTTGGTTATTTTAACCTTTAAAATGGCATCTTCCATTGCTTCCAGGATACCATTGTTGTTTTGATCTTCAAAAACCATATCTACATAGAGGTTTGGAGGCATTCCCCTTTCGTAATGCGGATTGATCTTTAATTTTGTTTTTCCGCTTTTACCGGATATAACTTTTTGTGAATAAGCCTGAGATGAAAAAAAAACAGCTATCAGAATTAATAATATATATCTCATGGTTAAACAAGTATTGATTTTGGAATGTAAATGTATAAAAACAATTGGAAAAATTGTATAAATGAATATTAATTTTTTATTCTTTAATTTAAAAACAATATGCCCACAGATTCCTCCTTTCGCGGTCTCGCTGCGCTCGACTGCTCTTATGAGGAATGACATTGGCTTTTATAGGAAAGAGATGGGGCTGGATGGCGCAGAGCGCCATCCAGCCCCCGCCCACTTTCAAAAAAAGCGCCTGTCATTCCGTAAACCTCTCGCCGTTTAGCCGATTGCGAAATACTGCAAAAGTCAGCAGCGAGAGGTTGAGGAATCTCCCGGCTCATTATATTTCCTTCTTTTTAACCCACAGCTAAAGCTGCGGGCTGATATTCTGATATTCAAAAAAATCCTTAACATTGCAATAAAATAAATACGACTGTTATGAAGAAGTGGATTGTTTTGTTTATTGCGCCAGCATTTCTGTTTTCCTGTCATTCGGAATCATTTGAAGAAAAAGCTGAACGCATTCATCTGGAAGCCATTACCATAGATTCGCATACGGATACCCCTCTGCGCTTCACCCGTTCGGATTTTGACCTGAACACCTTTCACGATCCAGCGGAGAGCAGCAGCAAAATTGACTTTCCCAAAATGCAAAAAGGTGGTTTGGATGCAGTCTTTTTCGCAGCTTTTGTAGGGCAAAGGGAAAGAACTCCAGAAGAAAATGAGAAGGCCTTTCAGTTAGCCAATCGCATTATTGACTCCATTTATGCAAATGTAAATCGTTATCCCGAAACCGCTGCTATTGCAACTACTCCCGATGAGATTTATGATCTTGAAAAAGCTGGAAAACAAATTGTTTGCATCGGGCTGGAAAATGGTTTTCCAATCGGAAATCAAATCGAAAACATCAAGCATTTTTATGACAGAGGCGTGCGTTACATCACGCTATGTCATACCAAAAACAATGATATTTGTGACTCTTCGACAGATACCACCGAGCATAATGGTTTGAGTGATTTTGGCATTGAAGTCGTTAAGGAAATGAACAAGCTGGGAATGATCATAGACGTTACGCATATTTCCGACAGTAGTTTTTATGATGTGCTTGAAATTACCGAAGCACCTGTAATTGCCTCTCATAGCTGTGCCAGAACCATTTGCGACAATGTAAGAAATCTGAATGATGATATGCTGAAAAAGCTGGCCGAAAAAGGCGGTGTTATCCAAATGTGCCTTTATACTGATTATGTTACAGAGCCTGCACCCAATCCGCCACGTGACAGCGCTTTTCAGGCCATTCGTGAAAAATACAATCATTTTAAGGATTTAAGCGAGGAAGAATATAAACAAGCCCGCAAAGACTGGCATGAAGCCAATAAAAAATACCCAAAAGAACTGGCAACAGTTTCTGACCTGGTTGATCATATTGATCATGTAGTTAACCTGATTGGAGTTGATTATGTGGGCATCGGTTCGGATTTTGATGGCGGCGGTGCTTTGAAAGATTGTTATGATGCGAGCCAGATGAAAAACATAACAGCAGAACTACTACACCGTGGATATTCAGAAAAAGATATAAAAAAGATTTGGGGAAAAAATTTGCTCAGGGTTTACAGTGAGGTATACCGATCCGGAACAGGTTTGCAATAATTGATCTTATGCTCCAATCGGTATAACTGCATCTAACAGAAAAATGCCTGGTATTTTTATTTTTTCAATCCAACAGGCACCCTCAAATAAACACTGACATTCCTGCCGGGATTATAGATTTCCATTGGCTTAAGCGTGGATAAATGAGAAATATATTTTTTATCAAGAATATTGTTTACAACAACACCCAACGAAAGTAACTGTTTTCCCCATTTTATCTCTGCTCCCACAGATGCATTTAAGTGATACTATGCAATTAATCTTGTCGGAGGTGCCCTGTTTTGAAAATTAAAAATAAGTTTTGTAGTCGTGTTCTGAAATATTAATAAAATAAACAGGTTGATCAAAAGGTAAAACCACAGAAAAGGATTCATCATCCTGAATCAACTTTACATTCACATAGGTAAGATGATCTTTGCAGTTATGATAAGCTTTGCTTAATACAGAATGTTGAGAGATTTTATGATATTTGTCATGCTCATGAGGATGTAGAAATATCCAATATTGTTCAGGCACAGACCTGAACAGGAACAGCAAAAGAAACAAACCGGCTGCTATTTTCTGAAATTTCAGCATTGCTTTACAAAAATACAACTAAACTTCTATAATGCGAAACTCAGTTGGAAATGGTACACCTTTAAAATCTTCTATATATTTTTCTGATATTCTATTGAAAGCTGTTGCCTGGAAACCTTTGTATTTTTTATCGTAATCAATCTTTACTTTTTGGTAAAAGACTTCACTCAAGACAATTCTGTTGGTTTTTGCTTTGGAGGTAAGCCTTGCCGTAAGGTCAATATCTTTGCCATAGTAATCATTCGCGCCTTTCAGGAAAGAAATATTGTACACATCACTGCAGTAATGAATGGCTACCTTGCAGTGTAAAAAAGTGTCCTCAAGGGGGAAGTTTTTAATATTATCAAGCGTGGCGTAGATTTCCTGTAAAAGCGAAAAATAATCCTTGTGGGATTTCTTTTTAAAAAGCTCTTCATCAGGTATGTATAGCATAATTTCATCACCAATGCCTTTAACGATATTATCAGGGAAGTCATTCAGGAAAGAAATAAAATTAAAGGTATTGTTCAGCTTACGTCCCCATTCTTTCAAACCTGACCTGTATTTAATAATGGTTGAACCCACAATGTCAATAAAAAAACATGTACCCGGGCATTGGTTTAATCCTTCCAGCTCGCGAATCAATTCCTGAGAATTGGGATCTTTGTATTGAATGCACTTTACCATAACAAGATTTGATTTCGTTCAATTTTTTTGAAAACCGGATTCCTGGCAACAGTTACTTGATAATGAATGCTTGATAACAGATTAATAAACATCAAACTTCCAGCTATCAGTTTCCGGTTTCCAACAAACTGATAAAGTTAAACAATTCTGACAAATACTATAATCTTCTTACTCAGGACTTGATTTTATTTCCGATATTGATACCAAAATAAATCGTTCTTGGATTCAGCGGGCCATAGATATAGCCCGGGTCACGGTCAACTCCGTAATCAAAATCATCCTGATAAGAATTGAAAATGTTTTTCACTCCGCCAAAAATCTGCAATGTAGCTCCGTTGATTTTCACATTATATCTGAGCTTCACTCCCAAATCAAAGAAAGCATCCGATTCACGCAATTCTCCCTCATCAGCATCCGGCAGCCCCACCCCAAAATAAGGCACTAGCATTTTACCCGTATAATCAAGGGAAGCCGAAAAACCAAAGGAATTATTAACCTTCCAGTCCATCATTGTATAGCCATAGGAATCAGGTGTTCTGAAAAAACGTTTTTCGTTAAATTCCTGCGCTTTATCATATTCGCTTTTTTGTATTGTAAGACCCGATTTGAATAAAACATTTCCTTTTGGTACAATATTCAACTCCAGATTTACCCCCATTACTTTGGCGCCATCCTCAGCATTCACGCGCGTATAAACCACAACACCACTTGAATCAGGTTCACTGAATTCATTGGCAAAAGGATCAACAAGCTGAATGTAAAAACCCTCTGCAACAAATTCAACATTCGTTTTACCAAACCTTTTATTTAAGGTTAAAGATGTAGTAATACTATGACTTGTTTCCTGCTTCAGGTCAGGCGCATTTCGATGTATTACCTGTCGGGAGCCCGAAGTTTCTATATGCAGGTCTTCATCAAAAATCTGAGGCGCCCTGTATCCTTGCGAATAACTCAGGCGTGCCTGCAGAAATTCGGTTATATCATACATCAGGTTAACACGCGGGCTGAATACATCACCGGTTTTGGTTTCCCCTTCACGCTGATTGTCCTTTACGTTATAATGATCGTATCGTAAACCAAGTGAAGCTTTCAGATTACTGATGTTGATTTCATATTGTGTAAAAGCACCAAATGTATTTGTAGTTTGATCCGCAATTACCGTATTCGGCACATGCGGAACGCTAACAATTGAATCATCAATAATAACGGCATTTTCATAATCAGGATAGCCAAGCTTTTTGTCTTTCAGCTTTCCACCTGTATTTTCAATACCAATGATCAGATCAGAAGATTTGAAGTCAGCAAAATACTGTGCTCCGATATTATAAGTAAAATCGCTTGTCTTTCCATAGTCTTTCAAAGATTGATTGGCACCATAATATGAGTCTCTGTCAACATTCTGTCCTGAGATGTATACCGATAAAAGGTCCGTATCCCTGAAATACTGATCAAATGAAAGCGCACCTGTGAAAAGATTATGCTCCAAAGCCTCTGCAATATCCGCCTCATGTTTGGGATACTCAAATTTATTTCCACCCCTTCTGTTTTCGTTGATGTTGAAAAAATCAAAAGTAAGTTTACTACGATATCCAAAACGATGAAACAAGCGTGAGCCAATTGTTGTATTTTCAATTGAAGCCAGTTCTGAAAACTCATCTCCGTTGGCATCAAAATGCTGCCTGTTCCTGTGAAAACCATATACGGACATTCCTGTTTTGCTATCACCCGAAACAAGTGAGGTATTTAATTTCATATTGTAATCCGTAGCGGGATCGCCTGCGCCATCCATACCAACACCAATTACTCCCATGTCAGTTCCAAATTCATAAGAGCTTTTGCCGGGGTCTTTTAAAATAAGGTTAATGGTTCCTGCAATTGCATTACTTCCGTACAAAGCAGAACCTCCACCCCTAACTACTTCCACACGTTCTATCATATTGGCCGGGATCAACTCAAGACCATATACACCCGCCAGGCCGCTAAAGATGGGACGATTGTTAATAAGAATCTGGGAATACGGCCCTTCCATTCCGTTCATTCTTATCTGGCTAAAACCACAATTCTGGCAATTGTTTTCCATCCGCAGGCCAGGACAAAAATTCAGGCCCTCACCCAGTGTTACTGATTGTGTTGCCCTGAAATGCACCGGTGTAATTGAGTTAACAACAACAGAAGAATTATGCCTTCCTTTTGTTTTCCGGTCGCCGGTTACAACAACCTCCTCAAGGCCCAACATATCGCGTTCCAGTTCAAACTTAATTTCCTTTGTTGTACCGGTTTCTGCTGTCACTGTTTGCTCAGCAGGTTTATATCCCAATGCTTGCGCCCTCACAACAACTTCACCGGGTGGAAGGTTGATCAGTTGAAAATGCCCTGTTTCATCTGTTGTTGTTCCGATGGTTGTTCCTTTAATATAAACGCTGGCAAAGGGGATATGTTCCCCGCAGCAAACTACGTGCCCAACTAAATTTGCATCTGTTTTGTTTTGTGCATTGATTTTAAAAGATGCAAATGATATATAAATACATATAAATACCAATAAATATTTTTTCATTTCAGTAATGATTTTATTCGTGAATAATATTAAATTGAAAAATTGATAAGAAGTAAATTAAAAAGAGATCATTTTAAGTGGCGGCCCCCGATAGAAATGATATAAATGATAAGATGAGTATTCTACAAAAAAGTAATGATCAGTTATTAAAGATGGTATCCCTTTATCGAAAAAGAAAAATGCCAGGCAGGTAAGAAGAATAAAAACGCCCAGGTTATTGAGTACAAGAAATTCAAATGAGGTATGATGGTGGTTTTTGAAGGGTGAAGAAGAATCCGCATCACTTTTATAGGGGTGGGCATGTTGTATAATCGTTCCGTCGGGAAGCTTGTGAGTATGGGTAAAAAATGCATTATTATATACAAGGGCCATTGTCACTGCCAGAAACAAACCCGCAAAAAACAATTTCACATTTTTACCCTTAATTGATTTCATATATTCTGTATAATCAGGTAATGCAACACTTCAATTACCTGATTAATTTTCGGCAAAAATAAAAAAAAAAGCTTATCAAATGATTTTTCTGTCAAAATCAGCTTATTCAGACAAGTGTATAAATAAGAAGAGGTGAAGGGAGAACAATTACATGACAGCCTCTGCCCTGTCCTGATTTTCGTAAATATCAAATATACTTGTAAACCCTGAAATCTGGAATATTTCCCTGATACTCTCCTGCATATTGCAAATCAAAAACTTTCCATCCAAAGCCCTGATCTTTTTCAGGAACATTAAAAACACACGTAAACCGCTACTACTTATATATTCAAGATTCTCACAATTAATGATCAAATTACTAACATTTGATTCCAGCAACTTTTGCAATTCTTTTTCCAGTTCCTGATAATTGGTTGTATCAAGTCTTCCATCAATGACTACGATGGTATAATTTTGTTTTTTCCGGGTAGTAATTTCCATGTCTTTAGAACTTTATTCTGTTACAATGATATTAATTTTTATTGATTCTGTTTTACTTCCTGCTGACTTTTTCTGACGTATTTTTTTATGCGTTCTGAAAATTCGCAACCTACTGCGATCAAATCATAATCTATCTCATAATTATTCAGATACTGCAAAACCAATGCATCCCGGAAACCGGAGGCAGGTTTGATTCCGGCAAAGAAAAATCCAATTTTTTCAAATGCTTCGCAATATACTGCTGTATTTTTATCACATAGGGGTAAAAACAAATAAATTGATTCCACCCTTTCAAGGCATAGCTTTTTGAGTTGGGCATTAACCTCTCTAACAACATTTTTCCCGTATTCAATGATCTTGATATTGGAAGTCATGCTACTCAGGTAAGTTTTAACACTTAACTTCGCTTCATCTGCTAAGGGCTTGATGTCTGTTTCAACTTTTGCAACTTCAGGTTTAACACCAATTTTTCCGAACAATTCTTCAATAAAACCGGCATGTTTTTCAGGGGGGAAAATTGAAATCTTTTCAGGCGGATTCATATATTGAAAATGAATAAAAACGCTTTCGCGCTGTATTTTTTTCTGTTCTATATCTTTATACTTTCGTTCCATTCCGCTCGACAAAAACAATGCACAAGGATTCATTCCATGTTTAAGCATTGATTTTTGCGAAAAGAAATGGGTTGTTATGCCTTTTCCGTATATACCCAGGAAATTGAACTCTTTGGCTTTTTTCTTCCTGTAAATACTGATCGCATTCAAACAACCCTGTCCGCGATACCTGGGTTTTGTAGCTGCAACACCAAATTCCGGTACAAGCGGATCGTCTTCTCTTTCAAGGGCAGCATGGGCAATAACTTCACCATTATCTTTTATGGCTACAAATGACAACAAGTCACCACTTTTATTCAAAGCACGAACACGGTCAGGATAATAAATATCTTCATGAACATATGTATATCCATACGAAGCATAGGCACAAACAGAAACCCCAACAGCTTCTTCCGGCTTCAGCATCCTGACAGTATACTTTACACTGCCTTTGGGAAGCTTTTCAGCTTTGCGTTCTTCTTCTGCTTTTTGGAGTTCTTCATTGGAAAGAATATTTTCAATTTTGCTCTGATCAAGATATTTAAACAAACGTGTTTCCTTGCCTTGCTTACCAAGATTTTCAAATGAAAATGAATCCATAAAACGCTTCATCAGATACATGCCCAAACCTTCTTCGGAACCGCTTTCTTTAAACTTTTCCGGTGTGAATTCCGAAACCACTTCCGGATCCCATGGAATTCCTTTCTCCTTCATAATAATTTCCAGCCCGGTTTGTTTCAAATTAAAAATCACATCAATTGTTTCTTCCTGTTCTTCTTCAAAAGCATTCTTTATAATATTACTAATGGCTTCTTCGGTTCCAAGCTCTATTTCACGAATTGACTTATCAGCAAACTCCATCAGCCTGGCTGATTGCCTTGCATTTTCAATGACCAGTTCTGCAAACATCAAATCGTTGGGAATGGTAATAATTACCTGTTTTTCTTTATGCATTTATACTACAATTTTTAATTAGAATGAGTATATTCTTATTGTTTTCGCGTTTATAGCTAAAGTTATCCATTAAGTTTTTCATCAGGTGTATGCCAAGGCCGCCAATTTTGCGTTTCTCCAATGGCTTGTCAAAATCTTCCGGTATATCCGTTTCAAGGGGATTAAAGGGCCTGGCATCATCTTCAACGCGTATCTCAAGTCGGCCATCCTGTTTACTGAAAAACAACAATATCTGATGCTGCTGCTTATCAGCGTATCCGTAAAAAATAATATTCGTCAGCACTTCTTCAAGAACGAGGTTGATGTTAATAACAAGTTTCTGATCCATCTTCCATTCAAGCGCCAGGCTGTCTATATATTTTTTAAGATTATACAGTTCAGCAATATCATTTCTGAGGATCAATTCCCTGGTATCGTCAATATGTTTTTTCACTTTTTTATCAGAAAAGAAGGTTAAAGATAAAATCGTTATATCATCCGACTGTTCGGCTTCACCTGTATACTTTTTCACTTCATTTACCATTGCGGTTGTAACATCAATTGGGTTTGTTCTGCAAAATTGCAGAAGAAGTTTTTTTAACCGGTCATCTCCAAACAGTTCATTATTGAAATTCATTGCTTCAGGAACACCGTCGGTATAAATTACCAGTGTATCCGTATTATTGAGCTGTAGTGTTTCGGTTTTATATTCCATATCCTCAAAAATCCCCATTGGCGTACCATGTGTACCGGTAAGAGTTTCAATTTTACAATCGCTCCTGAGAATATAAGGAAGGTTATGCCCCGCATTGCAGTAATTCACTAATCCGTTTTTCAGGTCAATTATACCAAGGAAGAAAGTAACGAACATGCTGTTTTCGTTTCCCTGGCATAATTCCAGATTTATGCTTTTCACAATTTCATTTACAGGAAGATCAATTGAAACTTTGGCACGCAACAACGTACGTGTAATCGCCATAAACAATGAAGCAGGCACTCCTTTTCCGGAAACATCACCCACTGCAAAACAGAGATTATAATCATCCAGGAAGAAAAAATCATATAGGTCACCGCCCACATCGCGTGCCGGATCCAAAACTGCATACAGATCAACATCATCCCTTTCGGGAAAAGGAGGAAATATCTTCGGAATAATCCCCTGTTGAATATCATGGGCAATTTTCAGCTCGCTTTCAATTTTTTCCTTGGCTGCTGTGGTATCTTTTAAATTCCTGATATAGGTCTTTAATTCGCGCTGCATAGCCGAAATTGAGCTGTTAAGCTTGGCGATCTCATCATTTCCCTTTACTGGTGGCAAAACAACATCAAAATTACCTTTTCCTATATTATCAGTAACCTTAACAAGTTTTCTCAGCGGACCCGTAATACGCTGAGAAGTAGCGACTATCAATACCAGCAAAACAATAATTCCGATAACACCTATTAACAGCAAACGTTTGTTTAATGCATAAAGGTCGGCAAATAACTCTTCTCTTGGAATCAATACAGCGAGCGACCAACCGGTTGTTTCAAGAGGATAGTAATACATAAAACCCTCCTGATGCGTATAAATGGAAGTATACTCAATAAATCCGCTTTTACCACTGATCATTTTCCGGCCTACCTCCCGCAACTCAGGTACATTATATTCTTCTGCCAGGCTGAAAACAGTTTGATGCATTTCATATTTATCATTCGGATGGGTAATAACCGTACCATTTTGCGAAAGCAGAAAAGCGTAGCCATGCTCGTATATTTTTATGCAAGAAACCAGCTCATCCAGCCATTCCAGTGAAATATCAACCGTTACAACTCCCCTGAATTTTTTTTCTCCATTACTTTTCCTGTAAAAAGGAACCGAATAGGTACACATCAAAATATTCCCTCCGCCTTCATCAAAATACGGCTCCGACCAGACAGGCTTTTGCAGAATGGACGGTATCTGGTACCAGTCCCAGTAAAAATACTGGTACGTTTCAGTACCCAGATTCTCACAGATAATTGAATCCTCGCTCTTATAGCAATAAGGAGCAAAATAAAGAGAATCTTTATAATAAGAATAAGGTTCAAATGCCACACAACCCCCGAATACTTCCTTATTGTTCTTAACGATCATTCTAATATAGGAATGCAATTGTTCAGTGGTAATATCAAAATCCTTGAATACATAAGACTCATTTTCAGGTATTTTAGCAACGGTTCCCAAAACACCTTCTATTTTGTTTACAGTTGACTGGGTGAGATTGGCGGCATTTTCCTCAACATTTTTAAGCAAAAGTTTTTTTGAAATGGAGTGGTTGATCCAGAGAATTGCACCTACGATGATAATAGTAGCCGTAATAATATAAAATGCCAGTTTAACGCCCAGGCCTTTCGCTTTCATTTCCCCTCCGGTGTTTTGTTAAATTCCTCAAAATCAGGAATATTATCAATAACCCCGGATTTCAGCAAAACACGGGCAGTACTCAGATAATCCTCCTTCTTAAGACATCCTGTGATCTTATCCCCTTCCTGTAAAATAAAAACATCCTGCATACGGTTCAGCATCCATTGCTGGTGAGCCCTGTTAGCAGGCACCATTACCTTTTCCATTCTTTCGAGAACAATATCAAGCGCTTCTTCTTTATGGGCAAAAGCATAATTCCAGCCTTCAATTGTTGCCTTGACAAATTTTTCAACCGCTTCCTTATTTTCATGGTAAAATGATTCCATGCAAAAGATACCGTCTTCGGGATAGTTTAAATCGTAATCATAAAAATGAAAGGTATTCAATTCATCAGGGTTGATTCCGAAATTCAGGATCTGATGATATTCATTGTACCACATAACGCACATGATGTCAATTCCGCCCCACAGAAATAAATTAACGGTACTGGTAATGGGAACGATTTCCGCATCAATATCAAACTTGTTTAAAAAAGCGCGGGGTAATTCCTGGAAATCGGATCGCCAGACACCGATTTTCTTTCCGTTAAAGCCATCGGGTTTATCAATACCGCTTTCTTTTTTTGACACGAATATCAGGGCCGAACGCTGCGAAAGCTGGCATACATCAACCATATCAACGCCTCTTGCTTTCGCTTTTATAGCCCCTGACAGAAACATACTTACCAGATCGGTCTTGTCTTCCGTAAGAACAGGAATAGCAGGAAAATTATGCCCTCCCATCAACACCTCCACATCCAGGCCGTATTTTTCATAAATACCTTTTTCCCTGGCAACATAATAACCTGCAAACTGCGCTTGCGGTAGCCAGTGTGGAGTAAATCTGAGCTTTGTTAATTCCTGACCCGAAAGCGGAAACAATAAAACTAAAAATATAAATGATAAGAATAAACGCATTGCTGATACGGTCATAAACATAAAATTCTAAACATTACCCAAATATATAAAAAATTTCAGCTTATTCTTTATGCCATCACTTTGTAATAATTAACTAATTTATTTAATTTTACAAAAACTTAAATGGAGTAATGTCTGACAGAAGAAAGGTACCCAGGTTTCATGGCTTAAGGATTTATCTGGTTTCGGTATTGATCTATTTTTTACTGGTTATGCCCATTGCCCTTTTTCTGCTTGCAAAATACGGGCCTAACTGGATGGCACAACAAAACCGGCACCCACAAAATGATACTGAACAAACAGAACAGGAATTCGATGCCGGCAACCTCACAAAAATAATTCCCGAAGATGACATTAGCCTGGTGGCCGACAGCGTTATTGTTTTTGATACCACCGGACCGGAAGAAAATATTAATATAGAGGTTGGTAACGATTCCTCCACACAATCTGGCAGTAATAAATTTAATACTACTGTTATTACCCTGATCAAGCTGCTAATGGTGAGCTTTTTACTCGGGCTGGCGTTCAACCTTCCATTCAAAATCTATTTTTCAAAAAAACGAAAAAACAAACCCATACCGGAAAAGCTGCATAAGTTTTGCAAAAAATTCCTGCTTAAAGTTCCTGTTATTAATGTAGGTATATTGTTTATTTCATTCGGAATCACATTGATATACATGCTTTTTATTTTGATCTTCACCAACACTTTCGATGAGATCACACAACGTTTTTTCCTGCGTTTCTTTATCATCTCATTGGTTTCAACCATTCTTACATTGCTGTTTGTTTATTTCTGGGAAAAACACCGCGTTCATCTCCGTTACATCGATCATGTTTATTCAACCCATGAACTCAGGAAAAGAATATTCAAAGTAAAAGCCGGTAAGGTAAGATTCAGGCTCTGGACTTCAAATGCAATGACTACCTTGCTTCCGTTATTTATTGTGATGTTTTATTTATTGCTCAGCGTCTCCACACTGCGTGAAACCGGGATTGAAAACCCCACACCCGAGCAACTGAAAATCCTTTTCGGTAATTACCTGGCCTATTTTTCATCCATACAGATCAACCTGTACGGAGAATTTTTCTATGTAAATGTCCTCGACAGCCTGCTAATGTTTTCCGGCATATTTACAGGAATTATCATTGCCGTTATTTACCTGCTATTTTTTGTTACCTGGACAACCCGCGACATTGTTGAACCCGTCAGGGAGCTTCTGGTCAACATGCAGGCCACAGGACGCGGTGAAATAAACCAGTACAGCATTGTACGCACCAACGACGAACTGGGTGTTTTAACCGAAGGATACAACGACATGGCGCGCCGCATCAACGAATACATCGAAAGTATTTCTAAGATCAATGAGGCGAATTCCCGTTTTGTTCCCAAACAATTCCTCGAATTCCTGCAGAAAGAAAACATTGCCGATATCCATCTTGGCGACCAGGTGCAAAAAGAAATGAGCATCCTTTTTGCTGACATTCGCAATTTTACAGGAATATCGGAAGAGATGACACCCCGCGAAAACTTCAATTTCCTGAATAATTACCTGGGTTACATGGAACCCGTGATCAGGAATAACCAGGGTTTTGTTGACAAATACATCGGCGATTCCATCATGGCACTCTTCAGCGATAAAGCCGAAGATGCCATCAATGCGGCCATAGAAATGCAGATCAAGCTGGTTGAATTTAACCATGTGATCAGTCAATTTGGAAAGCCTCCTATACAGATCGGAATTGGCATACATACCGGCAACCTGATGCTTGGCATCGTAGGAGGCGAAGGCCGTATGGACGGAACTGTAATCTCCGATGCCGTTAACCTCACCTCCCGTCTTGAGGGATTGACGAAACTCTATGGCGCCTCTATTATTATGTCAGAAGATACATTGATCAGATTGAACGATCCATCGCAGTATAATTACAGATTTCTTGATATTGTAAAAGTAAAAGGGAAAAAAGAAGCGGTTTATATTTTTGAAATCCTTGACGGTGAAAAAGAAGAAAGCAAACTGCTAAAGATCAAAACAAAAAGTGAATTCAGTAAAGCCCTTCAGCTTTATAAAAACATGCAGTTTGAAAAAGCACTTGAATTGTTTATTACCGTGTTCTCGGAAAACCCCGAAGACCTGGCTGCCAATATTTACATTCAAAGATGCAAAAAAATACTGCGCGAAGGTGTTTCGGAAAACTGGGACGGCATTGAGAAAATTGAAAACAAATACGATTGATGGCCCCCATTATCAGACATAAAATTAAAACAGCTTTGGCCCCTTTTATTTTTGCAGGATTACTTACCGGAGTATTTGTATGCGTAATGCAAAACAACTGGCACCCGCTTAATATGGTTTTCGGCTTCGCCATCGGAGGAACGGTTTTTTTTATATTGTACAGCTATACCGATTATTTTTATGCAAGACTTACCAGAAGATTCAACCTGATTGTTTCGGTATTGCTTCTTACCTTGTTTTATGCTTTTGTGATTTACACCGTTAGTCTGTTCTATGCCATGCTCTCCAACATCAGGTATATTGATGTTGTATTCAAAAACTTCAGCCGGATTATGGAAGCCTGTAAAAAGTATAAAACCGATATGATCATATCCGGGCAGGCATTCAAACTGCTAAAACCCGACCCGCGGTTTAGCAACTTAGGGCCGGTTGCACTCAGGGGCAAAACAGCGGAAATAAATTTATTGGGTTATCAGCCTGAGCATTAACATTATGTTTAAATTTGCAAAACATGGAATATGAAAGCGTAAAGACATTGATATTAAGCAAGCTGGAGAAAGAATTACCTGCCTGGTTGTATTATCACAATGTGAACCACACATTGGATGTTCTGGAAGCAGCGGTCAACATTGCAGCCAATGAGAATATAAACACTACCGACTTACTGCTACTGAAAACAGCCTGTCTTTTTCACGATTCAGGCATGCTTACAACATACCAGGGACATGAAGAAGCCTCAACAGAAATTACAAACGAGATTCTGCCAGAATTTAATTACTCCAAAAGAGAAATTGAACTAATCAATCAGATGATCCTAACAACAAAGCTTCCGCAGGATGCCTCTCACCCGCTTGAAAAAATTCTTTGTGATGCCGACCTTGATTATTTGGGAAGAAACGATTTCTTTATGATCTCTCATCAGTTGCGCCAGGAATGGCTTATATCAAGATTTAAGCCCACTACCCTTATTGAATGGTACCAATTGCAGGTTGAATTTTTGCAAAGCCATACTTATTTCACAAAAACCTCCGAAAAGCTAAGGTCAGAAGGAAAACAGGACAACTTAGGCCAAATCCTTGAATTGCTCAATCATAAATAAAAATTAATCAGATTGCAAATAAATATTTTCTATATTTGTGTGATAAAATTAGTAACAATAAAATAATTCTAATACATGGAAACAAAAATGAACAATGTACTTCTGGTACCAACTGATTTTTCGGAAGTATGCGCAAACGCGATAAAAATGGCAGCTAATGCTGCAAAGTTCTTAGATTTCAAGGTCTGTATTCTCCATGTGATAGACAAGAACACCAAAGCAGAGCTGAAAAAAGAAAAAAAAGGGCTTGAATCAATTGACAATAAGCTTAACGAAATTGCAGAGGAAACAAAGAAAGAATATGGTGTGGAGGTTGAAACCATGGCCAAAGAAGGTAAAATATTTACCACCATCGGCGAAGTTGCCAAAGACATCAAAGCAAACCTCATTTATCTTGGCACGCATGGCAAGGTAGGAATGCAAAAGCTTACAGGCAGCTATGCACTTAAAGTGATTACCAGCTCCGAAGTTCCGGTTATTGTTACACAAAAACGCTATTTCAAAGACCTTTACAAAAACATCGTATTGCCTATTACCAGCGATGCCGGCCCCTGGGAAAAAACCAAATGGGCTGCTTCCATTGCAAAACAGTTCGATGCAAAAATACACCTTTTGCAGGTTGAAGACGATACGATTGATGATGCCGTGGTGCTGATTACCAATCATTTTAAAGCCAATGATATTGGCTTCGAGGTAAAAAAACTTGAAAAAGGTTCGGGTTTTACCAAAAAAGTAATTGATTATGCCACATCTATTGACGCCGGTATGATCATGATCATGACCAACCCTGAAAAAGGATTTACCAAATTCATCCTTGGCAGCTACGACGAAGAGATCATTTTCAACACATCACAAATACCTGTAATGTGCATCAACCCCAGGGATTTCAACTGGCGCAAGATTGTTTCAAGATAAAGATTAATTCTATTATAATATTAAAACACACCCTGTGATTATCGGGGTGTGTTTTTTTTTCAGACCTGAAGAATTCTCGAAAATCTAACAGGCATTTTGCTATATAGGCATTTTACACCTAAAACATGCTAACCCGGATAATTCATAAACCTAAAAGGTGAAACGCTGAATTATCCTTACGACTAAGAAAAGCTATCCTGATAATCGGGATTGATTCACTTCGTTTTCAAATTGCAAGCTTTTCTAATTCGGGATTAACCTGCATTATTTTAGTATATTAAGCTATTTTTTGAATAATGCTAAAATCAAGTAGTTTTGTTTGGATTGATAATATTTGGCAACAAATTATTAAAAAACTTAATGCTTTTCTGTTTGGTCCTCACCCGCCTTCAAATATTTTCCAATAGCCTCCCGGCATGCTTCCCTGCCAACTTCAATCAGTTCATTTGCCTTATAAAATTCAAGTGTATCGCAG
Organism: uncultured Bacteroidales bacterium; assembly: GCA_964611705.1. Lineage (GTDB taxonomy): Bacteria > Bacteroidota > Bacteroidia > Bacteroidales > JAIOZK01 > JAIOZK01. Next base: position 18,681 of record CAZTAW010000002.1, on the reverse strand, counting down.
GAATGACGGGAAATGTCAATTAAAATATCCGGTGCGTACTGCTGTATGGTGTATTCCGAAATTTTATCCTGCATCAGTGCAAAAGAACCGGTAAGCAGGTCAAAAAACCCCATCTTTTTACTTCGCTGTTTTTTATTGTTATTGAAATATCTCGACCATTTCTTATTGATGGTTTTGCGCATATTATTGAAAACAGATTCTTTATGATGGTTCGTTTCGCTTTCAGGTTTAATATATTTTACCGGAGAGTTCAGGTTTACGGCAATTAAAATATCGTTTTCCTGTCGTTTAACACGATTTAAAGGCAACGGATTGATCATTCCTCCGTCAATCAGATCAATACCGTCAATTTCAAAAGGTAAAAAAATGGTAGGTATGGAAACCGATGCCCTGATCGCATTGATCAGGCTACCGGTGGTAAAAACTATTTCATTGTGGTTCATGATGTCAGTAGCGATGGAGACATAAGGTATTGTCAGGTCTTCTATATTTACATCGCCAATATATTTTTTAATTTCCCTGAACACTTTTTCACCCTTGATAAATCCTCTTTTGCTAATGGCAAAATCCATCATTTTAAAAACATCCATCCTTGAAACGTCGCGCATCCAGGTTGTAAATTCATTCAGCCTGCCACTGGCATACACGCCCCCAATCAAAGCCCCTATTGAAGAGCCGGCAATTGAAGTGATATTAAAACCCGATTTAAGCAGTTCTTCAATTATACCGATATGCGCCATTCCCCTTGCGCCTCCGCTCGACATTACCAATGCAACATTCTTTTTCATTTCATCATTTTATTTGTTCATTAAAAGTACAAAAACTCCTTACAAAAAGAACATTTTTTACTACATTTGGTTGATTAATTCAAATATTAAAATCACGATGGATACCGAAAAAACAAACATTATTCTAATTCCAACCGATTTTTCCACTGTTTGCGAAAATGCCCTTAACTACGGAGCCCAACTGGCAAAAGCAATGGATTCAAAACTTGCCTTGCTGCATGTGATCAACAAAGAAAGCCGTTCGGAACTCAGGCGTTCAGGTAAAGGTATTGAAACCATTGCAGAAAAACTTAAATCCATTTGCGAACAAATCAACCGCAAACATAATATTTATGCCGATTTTTACACAAGAGAAGGCAGTATTTTCGCCGAAATCCACAAAACCGCCAAAGATATCAGCGCCAGCCTGCTTATTCTCGGAACGCACGGCAAAAAAGGCATGCAACGCCTGATTGGAAGCCATGCCCTTCGGGTGCTAACAAGAGTACCTGTACCCACCATCATCATTCAAAACAAACCCTTTATAGCCTTTAAAAAAATCGTATTTCCCGTTACGGACTTTACGGATGCAAGGCAAAAAACAAAATGGGTTAATCATCTTGCAAAAACCTTTGATTCAGAAATACATCTTTTTATACAAAATCAGCCCGACCCCGGATTGAATGTCAAGGTTCAGCATTTACAGCAGCAGGTTATCGAATTATTCAAAGAGGGAAATATTACCTACCGGGAAATCGTGGCCGAAAAACCGGGGCATTTATCAAAACAAATAATAAAATACGCCGGTGATATCCGGGCCAGCCTGATCATGATCATGACCGGGCCTGATGTGTATTCATCCGATTACAAACTTGGCCACTGGGACGAAGAGATCATGTTTAACAAATCCGAAATTCCGGTGATGTGCATTAACCCGGATGAATTAAGTGAGTAAAAATTTTTCTTCCTTTTCGGGATGCGCTTTTTTATTAATTGGTACATTTGCGTATTAATTTCTTTAAACATGAACCGGATTAAAACAACCTGGCAAAACAATCCCTTAACCCTGATTATCTGGCTTGCAATTATTTTACGTCTCATTGCAGCCATTTTCTCAAAAGGATTCGGGATGCATGACGATCATTTTTTGGTTATAGAACCTGCTCAAGCCTGGATTGACAACTACAATTACAACAACTGGCTTCCCGGAAGCGTTGATAAGCCCAGCGGGCATAGTTTTTTTTATGTGGGTATTCATTACCTGATTTTCTCAGTAACGGACTGGTTTAACTTTACGGATGCCCAGGGCAAAATGCTGTTGATCAGAATTCTGCATGCCTTTTATTCGCTCATTACGGTGGTTGTTGGTTTTAAAATCGTTGAACGCCTGGCCAATAAAAAAGTAGCAGCCTACACAGGCCTTTTGCTTGCTGTTTTCTGGTTTATACCTTTTTTAAGCGTGCGCAACCTGGTTGAAGTTGTTTGTATCCCTCCGATGATTTACGGAATTTGGCTGATCATTAAATCAGAAAACAAATCCGGACTATTCCGGTATTTTTTCTGGGCGGGGTTTATGCTGGGGCTGGCTTTTTCAATCCGCTTCCAAACGCTTGTTTTTACTGGTGGAGTCGGGCTTGCACTGCTTTTTCAAAAAAAATTCAAAGAAACGCTTATTCTTGCCATGGGGGTGATCCTGAGTATTTTTCTGGTCCAGGGCATCATTGACCTCTTTATCTGGGGATATCCTTTTGCCGAGCTCACGGAATATATCAGATACAACATGACCCATGCCTACGATTACAACGTAATTGCATGGTACAGCTATATCCTTCTTGTAGTGGGAATTTTGGTACCTCCCATCAGCATTTTTATTATTTTCGGATTTTTCAGAAACTGGAAAAGAAATCTTGTGATTTTGCTTCCAACCCTGCTTTTCTTTATTTTTCACTCTGCCTTTCCCAATAAACAGGAACGTTTTATACTTCCGGTAATCCCGTTTATTCTCATACTCGGAATGATGGGCTGGTATGGATTTATTGAAAAATCAAAATTCTGGAAAAACAACAGACAATTGCTAAAAGCATGCTGGTTTTTTTTCTGGGTGATCAACCTCATCCTTCTTCCGGTTATCAGTACAATGTATTCGAAAAGAGCCAGGGTGGAATCCATGACATATTTATCAAATTACAAAAATGTGGAATATATCGTGTTGGAGGATACCAATCATGAAGAAGCCAAAATGTCGCCACGATATTATCTTGAAAAATGGACAAAAGAAAGAGATATTAGCCAAAACGAACCACTTGCGCAACATATTAAGGATTCTGCGCTTGTGTGTGAAAATTCGCCTTGTTTTATTTTGTTTTTCGAAGAGAAAAACCTTGACAATCGTGTGGAAGCTGTTAAAGAAATAGTTCCCGGTCTGGTATATGAGACAACCATACAGCCCGGTTTTATTGATAAAGTGATGCACTGGCTGAATCCGGTCAATGCCAATCAAACCATACATATATACAGGAACAGGGATAAAATTCCTGAGTCAATTGTTGAATAACCAATCATGAAAAAGGAAGAAGCATACAATAAGATCATACAACTCAGGGAAGAGCTCGAAAAGCATAATTACAAATATTATGTTTTGTCCGAACCGGAAGTATCGGATTATGAATATGATAAGACGATGGAAGAGTTGGTCAGGCTCGAGAATGAATTTCCCGAATACAAAGACAAAAACTCTCCCTCGCAACGGATTGGCGGCGATATTACCAGGGAATTCCCTACTGTTAAACACAAGTACCCGATGCTCTCCCTTTCAAACACTTATTCGGAACAGGAAGTTATTGATTTTGACAAACGTGTTAAGAAAGCTATTGGCGAGGATTTCGAATACACCTGCGAATTGAAATATGATGGTGTGGCTATCAGCTTATCATATAAAAACGGGTACTTGCAACAGGCTGTTACCCGGGGCGATGGCGTGCAGGGCGATGAAGTAACCACGAATGTAAAAACCATCAGAAGCATTCCCTTGAAACTGCATGGCGATTTTCCGGAAGAATTTGAGATACGGGGAGAGATCTATTACCCGCATGAAGGTTTCAAAAAATTGAATGCGGAACGCGAAGAGATTGGTGAGCAGCCTTTTGCCAATCCCAGGAATGCAGCCTCAGGAACGCTTAAGCTGCAGGATTCGTCAATCGTTGCCAAAAGACCGCTTGATTGTTTTTTGTACAATTTACTGGGCGAAAACCTCCCCTACCACTCCCATTATGAAAACCTGAATAAAGCACGTGAATGGGGTTTCAGGATAGCTGAATACATGGCCAAATGCAGCAACATCAAAGAAATATTTGATTTCATCAACAAATGGGAAACAGCCCGGGCATCGTTACCTTATGATATAGATGGGGTAGTTATCAAGGTTAATGACCTGACATTGCAGGAAAAGCTGGGTTTCACGGCAAAATCACCTCGCTGGGCTATTGCTTACAAATATAAAGCGGAAAGGGCCTATACAAAATTGCTTTCAATTGATTACCAGGTAGGGAGAACAGGCGCTGTAACACCGGTTGCTAACCTCGAACCAGTTTTGCTTGCCGGAACAACCGTAAAACGCGCATCACTGCATAATGCGGATATTATTGCCAAACTGGATGTCCGTATCAACGACCGGGTGTATGTTGAAAAAGGCGGTGAGATCATTCCCAAAATTGTGGAAGTTGACTTGGACAGCAGACCCGATAACACCAGGCCGGTTACATTTATCAAAAACTGCCCCGAATGCAATACAAAACTGATAAGGAAAGAAGGAGAAGCTGTTTGGTATTGCCCGAATGTAAACGGTTGCCCGCCACAAATCAAAGGTAAGCTTGAACATTTTATTGGCCGGAGGGCTATGGATATTGAAACCCTTGGCGAAGACAGGGTTGAATTGCTTTACGACAAGGGTCTTGTTAAAAATCCCGCCGACCTTTATGATCTGCAATACGATCAGCTAATTGGCCTTGAAAAAGTATATCCGGAAGAACCCGGCAAAAAAGAACGAAAAGTAAGTTTCAGGGAAAAAACCGTAAACAACATTCTTAATTCTATTAAAAACTCAAAAAAAGTACCTTTTGAAAGAGTATTATATGCATTAGGAATCAGATATGTTGGAGAGACGGTTGCCAAAAAACTTGCAAAACATTTTCAATCCATTGACAAATTAATGAAAGCCGGCTATGATAATTTGATCAGGGTTGAAGAAATAGGCGACAGGATTGCCAATGCTGTTCTGGATTATTTCTCCGATGACCTAAACAAGGCAATCGTTCAGAGATTAAAGGAAAAAGGTGTTCAAATGCATATGGAACGGGATGAGACAGAAAAGACACCTGATTTGCTTAATGGTAAAAATTTTGTGATCAGCGGGGTATTTGAAGGTTATTCAAGGGATGAGCTAAAGAAAATGATTGAAAACTATGGTGGTAAAAATACAGGTTCCATCTCAGGAAACACCGATTATCTTTTGGCTGGCGAAGATATGGGCCCGAGCAAAAAAGCAAAGGCAGAAAAATTGAGTGTGCCGATAATTTCACTGGAAGACTTTCTAACAATGATAAATAATCCTTGAAATGTAAAAAACAAAACGAATTAAATCAAAAAAGCTTAATTAATCATGATTTTTTTTCATCCCTTTAAAACATCATTTCTTATTATAAGTATTCTTTTCCTATTCAATTCATCGGTAGCACAACACTGGGATTTAACGAATCCCGATCCTACGTATAATTATTTGCAGGGTATTGATTTTATTAATAAAGACACAGGTTATATATGCGGATATGATGGGGATTTATTCAAAACTGAAGATAGAGGATTCAATTGGAAAAGAAAAGAAAGCAATATTTGCTACAATTTATGGTCAATAGCATTTATCAATGCTGACACCGGTTTTGCCGTTGGTAATGCAGGCACAATAATTAAAACAACCGATGAAGGCGAAACATGGACGCAATTACCCCAACCAGTTCCAACAGACTTGTTTTATATCTATTTTTTTGATAACAAAAATGGCTGGATAACAGGAACATACAACACAATACTTCGTACACATGACGGAGGTAATAGTTGGGAATTATTAAGCCACTCCATATATAGCGACAAGGTATGGAGCAATGTTGAATTTATTAATCCTGATACGGGATATCTTGTGGGCGAAGACGGTTTTGGAAAAAGTCACGGATTGTTAAAACGAACTTTTGATGGAGGAGATAGCTGGGAATTCATTGATACACCCGAAGAAATTGAGTTTATAAGAGGTTTTGATGTAATCAATGAAAATGAGTTATGGATTGGTTCGGGAAACCAGATTGTTCCCTGGAATCGCGCAGTTGCATTATTTCACACAGTCAATGCCGGCAAAGACTGGGATACCATAATACTTGGTCATTACATCTTAGGAGTGGAGCGCTTGAAATTTCTTTCGGATTCGGTAGGAAAAGTATTATGTAGCGACATGATGTTTCATACCTGTGATGGTGGAGAAAGCTGGGCATCAAACTATCTGGACTATAATTCCTCAATGAACGACATTGACTGGATTAATGACGAATTATTTATAAGCGTTGGTATTAACGGTTATATTTTTAAAAGCGAGAACTCGGGATATTCCTGGCAAGATCTGAAAAAAGGAGGAAATACATCATTCCGCAACATTGTTGTGAATGATAATCAAAAAGGATTTGCTGTTGGTCACGAATATGGAAACGCCTCAATTTATACAAGTGAAGATGACGGACGTAGCTGGAACAAATATGCTTTCGATACCACCTATTCATATGGTTATCTGAACACTATTGATTTTTGGAAAAATGATACCGGTTGGATTGGTGGAATTAATGGGATTATGTTTAAAACAAACAACGGAGGTGAAACATGGATAAAAGCTAACACAGGATATAACTACACCTTTTATGATATTGAATGTATTGAAGGGAAATATATCTGGGCAGGAGGCCATTCTGGTAAACTAATTAAATCAAACGACTTTGGAGATTCCTGGACTGACATAAGCACGAATTATGAGGATTATCAAATTACACAAATACAGTTTCTTGATTCACTTACTGGCTATATAAACTTGTTTTTTTACGATGTATATGTTGACAACAAACTATTAAAAACCGTTGATGGTGGATTAACCTGGACAGAACTTGATTATATGGATGATTATAACAACAAAATTCTTTATATGGATTTTGTCAACAAGCAAACAGGATTTATAAGCATAAAATACACAGGTTTATATACCGATATTGATGAAGGTATATCCTCAAAAATCAGGAACCAAACTTTTGTATATCCAAACCCGGCAAATAACAAAATCAGCATTTCTAACGAATGTAAATTTGAATCATTTCGCATATACAACATTAATGGTGAATGCATTTTAGAAGGCAATTATCCAACCAAAGGTATAATTGACATATCGTTTATAAAGGAAGGCATATATTTTCTGAGCCTTTTTAATGATAATACTGTGGTAAACGGGATTAAATTCATCAAGGTAAAATAACCGGTTCAATTCACGCAAAAAAAAGCACAACCGTTTTCAATTGTGCTTTTATTATTGTTGTTTTTAAATTTACAGTTCTACATCCGCATGTTCTGCATAAATAACAACCCTTGATGAAGGATTGCTTTTGTTACCAATCGTACCTTCAACTTTACGTTTGGTATGGCCTGTTTTCTGATCTCTTACTTTGGCATTTTCTTCCGGGTACTCAATATCGCCGTATTTCAATTCGGCCTGCAGGGTATAGCTAGCCCCCCTGTCAATTCCAATTTCAGCATCACCGTAATTCATCGCAATATCTATTACTTCAAAATCCTTTGCCACATTCTCTACTTCCAGATCACCGTAATTGGATTCCACAATCAGGCTTTTGGCAAGAGCATCAATTTCTATTTCCGAAAAATTTGACCTGCAGCTTAAAGAATTGATTTCTGTAATTTCAATCTCATCATATTGTGTTTCTATTTCCATGCTGTAAACAGTTCCGAGCCTTATCTCCGAATACTCTGATTTCACCTTAATTACATTGGCTGTTTCAATTTCAACTTCAGCGTATTGTATGTTTAGTTTGGCATTTGCGATACTCCCCAGGTGTGAGTTTTTTGCATAACTAAAATACAGTTCGGTTTCATCATTTGTCAGACTATTGACTTTCATATTGCCGTAGGCAACTCCCAGTTTGGCTTCACCGCTTACGTTATCAATAAAAATATCGCCATATTTCATCTTAAAATCAAGATTGATCCACTCCGGCATTTTAACTTTGTATTCGATATCGAGATCGCAACCGTTACAACTATACCCCGAAATATCAGTAATTCCTTCAATGAGCTGATCATCGCCGGAAAGATCAATTCTGATCTTGTCAAGCAATCTTGCTGCTTTTTCTTTGTTGCTGTGGTCAATTTTTACCGTAACTTCAACCAGAACCTTATCGCTGTTCCAGTTTTCACAGTTTATGATCCCGTGTTTGTTCGAGATTTTTAAAACAGCACCTTTCTTAACACCGAATTCTTTTGAGATCACTTTCTCAACCTCATCGGCTTTGCTGCCCCAAACCGAAACCAGCATAAAGGCTGCAATAAATGTAAATTGTACTAACTTTTTCATGGCTTAAAATATTTAATTTTTAATCAATTAATTTTATTCATATTAACAATAACCTTATCAAGCAATTTCGACATCAACTCGTAATTGCTAACAATGGCGTTCATTACCCTGCGATCGTTATTACTTTCTGCCAGGTCTTTTTCAAGTTTCTGATTATTCCGGTTTAGGGCAATGATCTCTTCCTGTGCAATATCTTTCAACTTCTCACAGCCGGATTCACTACACGAAATATTTTCTATTTGTTCAAGTTTCTTTGAGGTAAGGCTTTGATAATAGGTTTTTACCTCTTTGAGCTCCTTTGGTATTTCTTCGTTATTGATCATTACATCATCGGCCAAAACTTTATTGCCGGGGTCAATATCCATCAACAAAACAGCCACAACTGCAATAACCACAAGGCTCGCTGCAATTTTCAAGGCAAGGGAAAATGAAACATGCATTTTACCTTGCCCGGCTTCTTTACCCGTAAGCTTTTCCCTGAACTTTTCCTTGTGCTTTCCTGAAGGTTCATGAAAATCGAAATAATCTTTGTTCTTTTTTATTTTTTCTTCAAGTATTGACATTGTTGTTAGTAAGTTAGTTTACTTGTTCCATAAGTTTAATTTGCTGTAAATTTTTCAAGATTTTTTTCTTTGCCCTCGAAAATCTCGTCCGGGAATTATCATAAGAAACATCCAAAATTCCCGATATCTCTTCATGGTCATAGCCTTCGAGCAAATAAAGCGAAACAATAATCCGGTATTGATCAGGCAACTGTTCTATCGCCCGTCTTATCATATCCATTTTATATGACAATATCTCAAAATGATCTTCCTCGATACTTTCCGGGATAGTATCAACTTTCTCCTCATCAACAGAAACTGTTTCAATACGTTGTTGTTTGTATTGATCAATAGATTTGTTGATCACGATTTTTTTCAGCCATGCTCCAAATGTTGCCTTTTCATCATACTGATCAATCTTTGAAAAAGCATCCAGAAAAGCATCCTGCATAACATCTTCCGCTTCCTCCTTATTTCCGGTGATCCTGAATGATGTATTGAACATGGCTTTGTAATAAAGTTTATAAATTTCCATCTGTGCCTTTTGGTTTCCTTCACGGCACTTATCAATCAACTGATGATGAATATTTCTATTTTTACTATTCAAGCTTCAAATCCTGTTTTATGATAAAGACTAAAATTAAAAACTAATGTGACAGTTATTACAAAAAAATACATACTGCTTCCGGTAAGCAGCATTTATTATGTAATATTTAATTGAAAAGATTTGTTAAACAACAACCTTTTGGATATAATCCGAATTCAGAACGGATAATATACCCATATAGTCGAGGCGGAAAGCAATCAGATCACCAACTTTAAGCCGTGAGCGGTTTTGCCCGAGGTCAAGCACAATCATATCAGAGCTGGCGCCTGATATTTCAATATTTTTCTTAACCGGTTCTATATAACGTGTTTGTATGTCCAGCAAACCAATATCCAAAATAGCCCTGTAAGATGTTTTCCCGTAATCTTCAGCATTAAAAGTGGGTTTGTCACCAGCTACATTGGTGCCGAATTCCCCGCTCGGGATTTTGGGTTTTTTAGTCAGCTCAATGATCTCTGCATACAATTTAAAAACATCATTCTTCATTCCCTTCAGTGGTTTATCGGTAAGCAAATTCATACCATTGTATAAAGTCTCACCTACCCTGAAATGATTAATGCCCATGGGAATCAACTTCTTAAATATCAGAGGAATGGTAACGGAAGAGCCTCCCGAAACCCACGGGATCCGTTTGTTGAATTTCGCTTCGATCAACTGTTCATATAAACTCAATTGCACCATTTTATCATGTGTAGGCATTACACCATTGAGGCAGTTTAAATTTGTTCCAAGTCCTATTACTTCGATATTGGGAAGCTTAAAAATACTGGAATAAAAGTCCACAAGCTGCTCACCCAGCACGCCTTCCCTAAGGTCTCCCATTTCGATCATTATGATGATTTTATGCTCTTTTTTCTGTCTTACTGCTTCATCTGAAATCAGCTTAATGGTGGAGTATTCGGTATTAAAGCTCACATCGGCATATTTAACAAGATTTTTGATGCTTCTTTTTGCGGGAGGTTTAATGTACACTGTCTGTACATCTTTGTCAAGCTCTTTTAAAGCTTTCAAATTACTGATTCTCGAATCATGTATTTCACGCACACCAAGGGCTAAAAGCTCTTTAAGGTAAATTTTATTTCCGCAAAGAAGCTTGCTTACCACTCCCCAATCAATATCGTTCTTTTTAAAAAGATTATCCAGAAAGTGAAAATTATGTTTAAGATTTTCCCTGTGTAATTCAATATAAGCCATGGTATATATTATTAATTAATAATTCGTGTTATTTTTGCAGGAAGCCGGCTAAGCAATTCGTAATTCAACTGGTCACTCAAATCGGTAAATGAAGCAACAGAAATATTACTTATACCCTGTGAACCAATAATAACGACTTCATCACCCACATCAGCTTCAGGAATATTGGTAATATCGGCAATAATCATGTTCATATTCACATTACCTATTACCAGCACACGCTGTCCCCCGATAAGCACACGTCCGATATTACTCAACGAACGACTGTATCCATATGAATATCCTACCGGGATGATGGCAATTCGTTTGTTATCCGTTGCAAAAAAAGAAGTACCGTAACTTACGAACTCACCCTGTTTAACATTTTTAATACTCATGATCTTTGTTTTCCAACTGATCACTCTTTTAAGCGGGTCTTTTTTATCACGCTGCCGATTCACATAATGTATGTAGGTTTCCTGCCCCGGCCAGAATCCATACTGCAGAATACCAATACGGACCATATCCATGCGTGTTTTGGGGTATGTCATAGCGGCTGCTGAACTTGCAGTGTGCTTTAATTCGGGTCTAATGCCATGTTTTATAAGCCAATTGTAAATGCGGTTGAACCGTGTATACTGCTTTTGCACTCTTACATGATTTGCAATACTCTCGGCGCCTGCGTAATGAGTACATAATCCTTTAACAATGATTCGATCGGCATTGTTTATTATCAGCTTAACCGCTTTACTTAAAGATTTCTGGCTTAAACCGGTTCTGTTCATACCGGTTTCAGCATCAAGATGGATTAGTGCAGGTTTTCCAATTTTTCTGGCAATATCAATGGTATTGATCAACCTTTCAAGTTCAAAGACATAAAACTCAATTTCGTTCTCAATGGCCCACTCAAGTGCAGAATTGTCAACATAACCCATAATCATAACCCGGGTATATTTTTCTTTATTTTTCCAGACAGAATGTGCTTCATCGGCACTAAATACCGAAAAATGGTCAATACCGCATTGCTCAGCCATTGGAATAAACTCATCTATTCCATGACCATAGGCATTACCTTTAACCACTGAAGATATTTTAACTTCCGGGCCAAACTGTGAACGCAGGAAATCAATATTACTTCTTAATGCAGATTGATCCAGTTCTATTATTGATGTGCTTTCTATTTCGCTCATCGCTGATTCAAAATCTTTTTATAAATTGACACAAAAATTTCCACACCTCTTTCTGTTATTTCGTCCGGAAAATCATAATCAGGATTATGCAACTGGGGTGTTTTTTCTCCTGAGCCTAATCCGAATAATGCACCTTGGTAATTCAAAAGGAAATGTGCAAAATCCTCCGACCATTTAAAAGGTACATCTTTATACATAAAGGAGTAGCTTTCTTTACTACATATTTCTTCAATAGTTTCTACAAATTCATTGTGGTTTACAGAGGCCGGAAACTCTTCAACCCATGTAATATCTATACCCAGTTTTTCTTCTTTGGCAATATCTCTGGCAATTTTTTCAGCCTGATCACTTAGTGAATCCATATCATCATTCCGGTATGAGCGTAGTGTTACCATGATTTCGCCATAACCGGGATTGGTTCCGAAAGCCCGTTCACCGATTCTGGCATGGATAATGGTAATCAGTTTAAAATCGTTGAACCCTTTCTTTTGTTTGGATAAACCTGAAAATGATTGAATGATCTTTGCTGCGGCAATAGCCGGATTAATCCCGTTCTCCGGTTCCCCGGCATGGGATGATTTTCCTTTCAACTTCATAATCATCCCTTTCGAAGCAGATGCAAATACTTTTTTCCGAAGGATGATTTCCCCTTTTTTGTATCCCGGTAAATTATGCAATGCAAAAACATAGTCAATATTCAGGGCTTGAAATGCCGGATCATTTACAACTTTTTCGGCTCCCTGACCGGTTTCTTCTTCAGGTTGGAACAACAAAATCACATTTCCGTTTTCCGGCGGTGATTTGGAAAGCACCTGGGCAACACCTGACAAAATGGCCATATGCCCATCATGCCCGCATTTATGCCCTACATTATCATAAACCGATCTGTGATCAAATTCATTGATTTCATGTATAGGCAATGCATCCAGCTCGCAACGGAACATAACAACAGGTCCTTCAACCTTACCTTTAAAAACAAAGGCAAGTCCATGACCGGCAATGTTTTTTACTACTTCATCAGGATGATACCGGCTTATAAAATCAACAATCCTTGAGGCTGTATATTCCTCCTGGCCTGATAGCTCCGGGTGACTATGGAGCTGAAGTCTGAGTTTTTTAAGTTCTTTCAGATATAACATTTCGATATTTTAAAACTTACCTTGTATACCTGTACTCAAGGTATTTATTGGTAAACCCAACTTTTTCGTACAAAAACCTCGCCGGATTATCGGGTTCAACATGGAGCTTTACACTACCCGTGCAATTCTTCAGTGCTTTCTCCATCAATTTCTTTCCATATCCCTTTCCCCTGTAATCGCGGTGAACGGCAATGTAAACGAGTACGTTTTCCGGAATATATCCTTTCATACCAGTTTTATTGAACACAACAGCACCCACGATCTGATCATCTTCCAATCCCAAAAGGATAAACCCCCCGTCAACCGAAGTTTCCTGAAGTGCATAGTCTAATGCGCTCATGATATCTTCTTCATTGTCTCCGTACTGATCAAGATGTTTATGCAAAAACTTTGTGATCTTTTTCTTTTCAACTATTCCTATCGGATTCATTGAATCAATTATTCTGAATTTCATGATTTCTCCTCTTATTTATGGTTAATAAATGAATAATTATATACGTTAATAATGCTACCGAAATTCCGAAAATATTATGATCGAGGCCAAAAGATGTTTTCGCTTCCTGTATGATGAGTATTAAGGTGGTACCCCCACCCAGTATCATAGCACCGAGCGCAGCCAGCGGGCTACGTCGTTTCAGGAATATGGCTCCCAGAACAGGAATAAACAAACCCGAAACCATAAAAGCATACGACGAAAGCATAAGTTCAAGCACCATGGTCATACGCCAGGCTATAATCAATGCAGAAGCGCCAATAATCAGGGTTAGAATTTTGGATAACATTAAAGAGCTTTTTTGGCTGGACTTTACCTTTTTAATTCTTTCAATAATATCTGTGAGCACATTTCCTGATGCCGCCATCAGGCAACTATCCGCTGTTGAAAGTATCGCAGAAAAATAAGCGGAAAGTATCAATCCCATTAGTCCAAATGGCAAAATATTTCTGAGTAGCAAAGGTAATCCCATTTCACTGTCCAAATTCTCACTTGATTCAAATCCCATATCCAAAAACAGTCCGTTTTCAAATGCTACCCTGGCAAAAAGCCCCAGCAAAACACCCATAAAAGCCATGATCGGCCATTCGAATATTCCGGCAATATACCAGGCACGCTTTGCTGCTTTCACGTCTCGTGCAGCATATATGCGCTGGTACAAGGTCATTCCGACAAACCAGATTGGCACAATTGTAATAAACCAGTTAAGGAACATCTGCCAGGTAAGATTATCCAGCCTTATAAACTCCGGGCCAACTGTCGCACGTATAGCCTGCATTCCTCCAATTTCATGGTATGCAAAGGGTATTGCGACAAAAATTAAACCTGACATCAAAATAGCCCATTGTACGCTATCAGTATAAATTACAGCCTTGAGCCCACCCAGCACCGTATAAACAATAGCCACAAAACCCATGAGTAACAAGGCATTCTGCAGGTCCAGGTTTGTAAAGGTCGCTGATGCGAGTTTTGCCCCTGCCAGCAATTGCGAACTTGTAAAACCCAAATATCCAATTGCTGAGATAATACCCGCAACAATAGCTACTTCCTTGCTATAGAATGTTTCAAATATTTGCGGGAAAGTATAAAGTTTTACATTTTGTGAAAGTTTTTTAATTCGCGGTATCAAAATAACTGCACAAAGCCAGGCACCAACCAGGCCAGTAAAAAGCATCCATGAACCCGATAGTCCAATAGCAAAACCAAGCCCCCCCAAACCAATTGAGAAACCGCCTCCTACATCGGTTGCCACTACTGAGAGCCCGATATGGAAGCTCCCCATTTTACGACCACCCACATAATAGTCATCAATATCTTTGTTCTTTTTATGAAAATAGAAACCAATGCCCAACATCACAGTGATGTAAAGGATAAAAATTGTTAAATCAACAATATGCATTGAAACTCCTATTTTTTAAGATAGGTGAGATAACTTGATTAATGTGTGTTAATTTGCAGTATACCAATATTCTCAAGCTTGTTGTTGTTAAGAATCTGAAGAACTTTACCGTAATTTTCAACAGGAACCACCAGATTTAACTTCCCTTCCATTTTCTCGGCTTCTGTTGAAAGCACCCGGCATTTCTCAACGAGTTCGTTTTCATTGGGATCATCTGCAATCTCAATCTCAAACAGATATTTACTCCCCTTGCGAATTGCTACCAAATCAGGGGTATAGGATTTTTTTGTTTCATTGGACATTATTTTATGCGGATCATCCATACCTTTTAATACCGATCTGAACTCGTCATAATCTTTATCTTTTAAATAATCCCTAAGAGCTTGAATAATTCTTTCCTTGAGTTTTAACATGTACTATTTTGACAATTAGTTTCTATGGAAACAAAATTATAAAAAAATTCTTTTCCTATTGAAAAAATTAAAAATAAATATGCATATACCCCTGTATGAAACTTAGTCAGCTTTAATATTGGGGCTTTCAGGATTTTCAATTGAAATAATAGGTTCTTCTATTGTAATCATGGGTGAGGCTGCCATATCGTCAATTTCAAGATAATCAACCAGTGTTTTCAGTGACCTGTCAATTTCCCTTAGCTTTTCATTACTTAATTGTTTGAGTTTGCGACTCAACTGATCATGAATTAATTCCGGTGAATCTTCAAGCATTTTATGGCCTGCCGATGTAAGTGCAACAGGAGTTACCCGTTTATCGCCCATTTTGGGCAAGCGGGCCAGCAGGCCTTTCTTTTCCATGCGGCTTACAATGCCGGTAACGGTGCTGAGATTGAGTTTCAGATACCTGGCTATTTCAGTTACACTCGACTGGTAATTTTCCTTTCCTGATAAATAATTTAAACAAAGTAACTGAGGTATGCTTATGCCATATTCCTTTAAAATTCTTTTCGATTCAAGATTAAGTGATCTTACAATTCGCCTGATGTTAATAAGAATACTTGTATAATCCATTTCCAACACCTTTATATTTGGATTTTTTTTATATCTTGTTTGCCGTGTTTAGGAACCAAAAATAACAAAATTAATTTCCATTGAAACAAAATAACATACAAACACACCTGTATGCAATTTTTTCGATGATTTTCTGGGGATTGTCATATGTCTGGTCCAAGATCGTATTCGAATACTATAGTCCGCTTACTACTGTGTTTATCAGATTGACACTCTCATCCATCGTTTTGATCGGCTATATTTTTCTGCTTAACAAAGCACAAAAAATTCAAAAAAAGGATTACGGCCTTTTTTTTCTTTCCGCATTGTTCAATCCTTTCCTTTATTTTTTAGGTGAAAGTTACGGACTGAACCTGGTTTCGCCAACTGTAAGTGCGGTAATTATTGCCACTATCCCTTTGTTTACACCTATTATCGCCTTCATTACACTTAGAGAAAGACTCACAACGCTTAATCTTTTCGGGATTGTAGTCTCTTTCTTCGGAATCATCCTTATGCTGATTGATCCCGACCTGACCTTCAGGGCTTCTCCTAAAGGAATTCTTTATTTATTCGGTGGTGTTTTGGCGGCACTCTGTTATACTGTTATATTGAAAAAATTAACAAAAAGATATACCCCCCTCTGCATTATCACCTATCAAAACATAATAGGAATATTTTATTTCCTGCCTTTTTTTCTTGTTTTTCATTATGAAAATTTTATTCAGGTGAAACTGAATACCGAACTGTTTACTTCATTAATCCTACTAGCGGTATTTGCATCATCCATGTCTTTTATTTTTTATACGGTGGCTGTGCGAAACCTTGGTATGAGCAAGGCCAATGTATACTCAAACCTGATACCGGTTTTTGCCGCCATTTCAGCATATTTTCTGGTTGATGAATTTTTCGATTTCAATAAGATAATCGGGATGATTATCGTTATTTGTGGTGTGTTAATAACACAATTGAGAAAAATCAGGATTTATAACAAATCAAAAAAGAAAGACTTAAAACTATAATAATGAAAATTATCGTATTGGGTGCAGGATTGGTTGGTGCTCCAATGGCAAAAGACCTGGCAAAAGATGCCCGGTTTGAAATTACCGTAGCTGATATTAACCCTGAGAATCTTGAAAAACTTTCATCAGAAAAAAACATAATAACCACTCATACGGATATTTCATATCCGGCAGGGCTTATACAGCTATTGAAAAACCATGATTTGGCATTAAATGCAGTACCGGGTCATATGGGCTTTCAAACCTTGAAAACGATTATTGAATGCAAAAAAAATGTAATTGACATTGCCTTCTTTCCGGAAGACCTGTTTGAGCTGGACTCGCTTGCTAAAAAAAACAATGTGGTTGCTATTTCTGATATCGGTGTGGCACCTGGAATGAGTAATATTCTTGTAGCTTATGCTAAAGAACAATTGGACGAAACCCACTCGGCAAAAATATATGTTGGAGGCTTGCCTAAAACACGCACCTGGCCATGGGAATATAAAGCCGTATTTTCACCCATTGATGTAATTGAAGAATATACCCGCCCTGCACGCTTTGTTGAAAACAAAAAGCTTATCACAAAACCTGCACTTACCGATCCGGAACTTCTTGATTTTCCTTATGTGGGGGCTCTGGAAGCATTTAACAGCGACGGACTGCGTAGTCTTATCAAAACACTTGATATCCCCGACATGATTGAAAAAACACTTCGATATCCCGGACATATTGACAAGATCAAAGTGTTAAAAGAGACAGGCTTCTTTAATGAAGATGAGATTGAAATAAACGGAAAAAAAATAAAGCCTGTTGATTTCACAACCGCTTTACTTTTACCGAAATGGAAACTGGAAAAGGGCGAACAGGATATCACTGTTATGAAGATCATTGTTGAAGGAATTAGAAATGGAAAAAGGATTCGTTATGAGTATGATTTGTACGATGAATACGATAGCGAAACTGATACACATAGCATGGCCCGCACAACAGGTTATACGGCAACATCTACGGTTCGTCTTGTAGCTGACGGACTCTATAAACACAAAGGTATTTCCCCTCCGGAATTCATTGGCAAGGATAAAAAATGTGTTGATTTTATCCTCAGGGAATTAAAAGAAAGAAACATTGTTTATACTGAAAAAATCAGTAAAATCTAATTGATACTGACCTTGCCCCGGTATGTTTTACCCGTTGTTACAAGCTTATAGAAATAAATACCGCTATCAAGGCCATAACTTGAGATTTTTATTTCAGTCTCTTTGAGACCTTCCTTAGTATTTTAATAATTTTTTTGATCTATATGAAACACTTCTGTGCTAAAAAATCATGAATCAATTCATTGGTTTCAAACAAATTTTACTAATTTTGCACCTTTAAAAACGGCGAGGTAGCTCAGGTGGTTAGAGCGTCGGATTCATAACCCGGAGGTCCCGAGTTCAATTCTCGGTCTCGCCACTTTACCAGGAAGGCAATCTGCTTTAGATTGCCTTTCATATTTCAATTCATATGTATTACGTTTATGCACTTTATTCCCAAAAGTTCAACAAAATTTATATCGGTTACACAGGTGACTTGACTGAAAGACTTAAATCACATAATGAACTTAGAAACAAAGAATGGACGACTAGATTCAGACCCTGGAAGCTCATTTATACCGAAGAATACCAAACAAAATCAGAAGCATTAATAAGAGA
>CAZTAW010000001.1:0-41575 GCA_964611705.1 uncultured Bacteroidales bacterium | reverse complement strand
AATATATTCTTCAATTTTGGGAGGTATCATTTCAGGAATTAATTTTTGTTCGACTTAAAAATCAAAGTACTTAACTGATCAGGTGCAAAAATCTGTCTGGCAATATCAGTTAGTTCACCGGCAGAAATTATTTCAATTTCTCTGATAACCTGATCGAATGTTTTCACATAATCAAGATGCAAGTATGCCCTGCCTATCGAAAGCATCTCATTCAGATTCGACTCGAATGAAATGGCCAGTTGCCCGATAAGTTGTTGTTTTGCACGTTTCAATTGTAAAACGCCCAATGAATCAGCCCGAAGTTTTTGTAGCTCTTTATGCACCAATTCAATGGATTTTTCCATATAACCTTTGTCTGTGCCAAGGTAGATATAAAAAACACCTGTATCGGAATACGGTATATATTGTGAATCAATCGAGTAAGTAAAGCCATATTTTTCCCGTACTCCAAGGTTCAATCTCGAGTTCATGCCCGGTCCGCCCAGGATATTATTCAGCAAAACCATCGGCAAACGTCGTTTATCATTCATAGGAAAAGCCAGATTGCCAATACATCCGTGAGAAAGAAAAACTTCTCTTTCCTCAATCTTGTTAAGTGGTTTATAATTTTGAAAAGTTTTGCGTTGGTTTTTTCCTGGATTTTCCGGTATGCCGGAGAAATATTTTTCACATATTTTTTTCAGCTTTTCAAAATCAATATTACCAACGGAAGAAATTACCATTTGATCGGTATGGTAATTTTGTCCGATATAGTCCAGAATTTTTCTTCTGGAAAAACCTTTCACGTTTTCAATCGTACCTAGAATATTTCTTCCCATAGGATGTCCTCTGAATAAAAGGTTTTCAAAATCATCGTAAATTTCTTCCGAAGGATTATCGCGGTATGAATTGATCTCATCTGTCACTACATCTTTCTCCTTTTTTATTTCCTTTTCAGGAAAAACAGAATGAAAAATAATATCAAAAATCAATTCAATGGCACGCTCGTAGTATTTGGGAAGAAAAGAGGTATAAATACTGGTTTCTTCTTTGGTTGTATATGCATTCAGCTCCCCACCGACATTTTCCATGCGGCTTAGTATATGAAAGGCTTTTCGTTTTTGGGTTCCTTTAAAAATCATGTGTTCAATAAAATGGGCAATACCGTTATTATCATCGGTTTCGTCACGTGTTGCAGCATTGATGATCAATCCGCAATGCGCCACATCATTTCTAATGGGTTTATGAATGATCTTAATGCCATTGTCCAATATATGTGTTTTGTAAACCATCTTAATAAAACAGAGGCACAAAGGTATGAAAGATGTTGAAATGAAGAGGATTATATTATATCTTGCATCCTTGTTTTTTTCTCTGATTTATCTATGATCTGCTTACAAATAAAGGAAATTAAAAAACCCAGCAGGCAACCCAGGATTGCGCCGCATATAACATCAGCGGGAAAATGAACCCCAAGATAAATTCTACTGTATGAAACCAAAGAAGCCCAAAACAAAACCAGGGGTGTGAAATAACGGTAGTGTACTCCCAGAAATACAGAAAGAAAAGTAGCAATAGCAAACGAATTGGATGCGTGTCCGGAAACAAAACCGAATTTTCCACCCCGGTAATTATTCACAGTATGAACAAGTCCCTGAAGGTCTGCATCATGGGTGGGTCGTAATCGTTCAAACATATTTTTAAACAGATGTAAATGAATTTGATCGGTAAGTGTTATCAGAATAGCCGCTCCGAGTAATATAATCCATGTTTTCTTTTTATATTTTTTCCAGATCAGGAAAAGGAAAAAAACATACAACGGTACCCACAACCATTTTTCGCTGATGTAAAACATCACCTGATCCCAAAACGCATTATGAATGCCGTTAAGAAACAAAAAAACTTCTTTATCTATCTCTATAATATCCTGAATCAAAACAGTTTGTATTTAAATTCGTTTTCAAAAAGCATTTTCAAAAGTACAATCATTATTTTTATTCAGAAAAAGTTTTAATTTTACCGTATTCTAAAATCTTTTACAATTTTACTTACAAAACATGAAAACAAGATCTTTTCTTACCTATTTTATTTCTGCAACCACCATGATTGCAATTACAATGATAATTCTCAATTCCTGTAAAAAGGATGAAGAAGAAGGTAATAATAATGACGACCCCCCTTCGAACCCGGAACTTGTATTTTTGCAACCAACCAACATGGAAGTGACCGACATAAGCATTACCAGCAAAAAAATTTCCTGGAGCTTTAATTATACCAAAATTGACGGCTTTAAAGTTGACAGGAAAATAAATGAAAACGACTGGGAAATAGCTTATTTGTCTTCTTCAAAAGATCAGTATTACGTTACCGATGAATCAGTTGTACCGGATTCATCATTAACCTATTATTACAGGGTATATGCCTGGTCGGGAAGCAGTGTTTCTTTGTTTGCCAACATTGAAAAACAATTTAACATCCCGCCCCCGGCAAATTTTCTTATTGAAAAAGTTTCCGATGTTGTTAAGAAATTAAGCTGGGATGATCAGAGTAATGGAGAAACCGGATTTAAGATTGATCGAAAAATTGGCAATGGAGACTGGGTTAACGGATACAAAAAAACAGGTTCTGATATTGAAATGATCTATGATACCCTTAATGGCAAAAATCATGGCGAGATACAATACAGAATTTACGCTTACTGGAATGAATATACTTCAGATAAAGTAAATCAGTATACTTCCGGAATACCGGCGCCTACAAATCTGCAAATTACCAAAGAAGACTGGAATAAAAACAAATTACGATGGACTGATAACAGCAATGGTGAAGAAGGTTTCAAAATTGACAGAAGGATAGAAGGACATGATTGGGAAACAGAATACGGAAACGTCGGAGAAAACAAAACCACCTTTACTGATTTCAATTCGGTTTGCAATGAAGTAATCGAATATCGGGTTTATGCATACAACGGCACCCTGAATTCATCATATCTTAATGGATCTGTAAATACCGATATTCCGGCACCTAATGGTTTGGATATTGATATGGTTTCACTCGATGAAATTAACATTGAATGGAATGACAATACTATATGGGAAAACAGTTACCGGATTGACAGAAAAATTGGCAACAGTTCCTGGGAGATCAATTATGCCGAACTACCTGCAAATACTGAATCATATAAAGATGAAGACTTCCCATTAAACAAAACCATCTATTATCGTGTATATGCAAGCGTTAACTCTTTTACTTCCGATGCAGCACAAGGACTTGTTAGTTCAAATATTCCTGCACCCTCCTCATTGGAGCTTATAAATCCCGGCGATATGACAATTCAATTGTTATGGGAAGATAATTGTAATGGCGAACAGGGATACAAAATAGATCGAAAAGTCGGTAGTGGCGCCTGGGAAACAAATTATGCAGAATTACCGGCAAATACGTGTGAATACACCGACGAGGATAACTTTATCAATGGAGAAACTTATTATTATCGTGTATATGCCTTTAAAGATTCTTATAACTCCTCATATGCAAGTGCACAGGTAGACATGTTTATTTGTGGAAATGATATGGTTGATCCGCGGGATGGAAGAACTTATCCGACTACCCAAATTGGCGACCAGTGCTGGATGGCAGAGAACCTGAGATATTTGCATCCCTGGGGCGCCTGGTGTTATGATAATATGGGATCGAATTGTAATACTTACGGCAGGTTATATGGGGGTGCTTATGCACCAATTGACCCAAGATGCCCACCGGGTTGGCATGTCTCTACCAAAGCTGACTGGGATGAACTTATTGATTATTGTGGTGGTTCAGGTATTGCAGGAAGAAGGTTGAAGTCAAGAACAGGTTGGCCCGGTGGAAGTAACGGATCGGATACTTATGGTTTCGGTGGGCTGCCAGGTGGTTATTGGGATTGGTGGGCGGAAGTATATGTACATATTGAGTTCAGGGGTTACTTCTGGACAAAAACCCAATATGATGGCTCTGGGTTTTATTCAATTTATCTGACCATAGATGATCACTTAGTTGTCACGGACAATCCTACGGATGATCGCCTATCGGTGCGTTGTGTAAAAGATTCGGAATAATTTATTTCACCCCTTCGGGGCTAATTGGTTGGGTTAAGGCAATCTTTCTTGACAACAAACATAATATGTGAACATGATCCCGGTATCCGCCTATCATTACTGGGTATGATTCAAGACTTTTGCATATTCCACCCAGATAGGCGCTTAGGCTACAAAACTAACCAACATGTTGTTCGTTTTCTACACTACAAAAACACTAAAATCAAAAACACGTTGGTTATTGAAATCTACTTTCAAAAACTTATGTCTTATTGCCACGATAATCGGTATTGGTGAATTTCCCGCGTAGCGGTTTTAATTTTCAAATTTGCTCATTTTCAAATTTTCTCCCAAGGAGTCCTTCGGACAAATTAATATAGCTCCTTTGGAGCTATTAATTGCTATTAAAGCCGTGTTTATCATATCTCTAAAACAAGCCCCAAAGGGGGCGTAATATCTTTCAGGATAAAACAAAATCAAATCAACATCTTTAAATCACCTCATCTACCAAATCATCATCTGCAATATTTGGTAAGGTAACCTTAAGTTGCGGATTTTCCTTCATTGCCCGTTTAATGGCAAAAATAGCACCATCATTTCTTGCCCAACTACGGCGGGCGATACCATTATTTACGTCCCAGTGGAGCATCATTTTCAACCGGCGGCCGGCATCATCACTACCATCCAAAACCATCCCGAATCCTCCATTGATCACTTCTCCCCAGCCTACACCACCACCATTGTGTATAGATACCCAGGTAGCCCCTCTGAATGCATCACCAATTACATTCTGTACAGCCATGTCAGCAGTATATTTGGACCCATCATATATATTTGAAGTTTCCCTGTATGGTGAATCAGTTCCTGAAACATCATGATGATCGCGGCCCAATACGATGGGTGCTTTTACTTTTCCTTCTTTAATAGCTTTATTAAAGGCTTCAGCGATACGGGTACGCCCTTCACAATCGGTATACAAAATACGAGCCTGTGAACCTACAACCAGTTTGTTTTCTTCTGCAGCCCTGATCCATTTCAGGTTGTCATTCAGTTGTTGTTTGACTTCATCCGGGGCAGTTTTTGTCATTTTTTCCAATATATCTCCTGCAATTTTATCTGTTATCTTTAAATCCTCCGGATCAGAGGAAGTACAAACCCAGCGGAAAGGACCAAAACCGTAATCA
Source organism: uncultured Bacteroidales bacterium (assembly GCA_964611705.1). GTDB lineage: Bacteria > Bacteroidota > Bacteroidia > Bacteroidales > JAIOZK01 > JAIOZK01. The sequence goes on along the minus strand of CAZTAW010000001.1, from coordinate 36,336 downwards.
AAACACATTGGCCCCATAATATCCTGAACATAGGAAGGATACCTGAATTCGCCCTTATCATCAAAGATGTCGGCTCCTGCCCTGCCCGATTCAAGCAGGAAAGCGTTGCCATAATCAAAAAAGTACATTCCCTTTGCTGTCAGCTTGTTTATCGCATAAACATGGCGTTTCAAGGATTCGTAGACTTTATCTTTAAACTCATCAGGATTTAATGTCATCATTTTATTTGATTCTTCGAAAGATAATCCTGCAGGATAATATCCGCCGGCAAAAGGATTATGTAAAGAAGTTTGATCTGAGCCAATCTCAACAAAAATATCTTCCTTTTCCAGTCTTTCCCACAAATCAATAATGTTTCCCTGATAAGCCAGTGAAACAGCTTCCTGGTTTGCTTTCGCTTCCTGGATTCTTGGAATAAGTTCATCAAGAGATTGATGCAATTCATCTACCCATCCTTGTTCATATCTTTTGTTTGCTGCTGCAGAATTTATTTCTGCAATCACACCTATTGCACCAGCAATTACGGCAGCTTTTGCCTGTGCCCCGGACATACCTCCGAGTCCGGAACTGACAAAAAGTTTACCTCCCAGGCCTTCCCCATCTTTTTGTATCATTCGTCCGGCATTCATAACTGTAATGGTTGTACCATGAACAATTCCCTGCGGGCCAATATACATAAACGAACCGGCTGTCATTTGTCCGTATTGTGAAACACCCAAAGCATTAAACTTTTCCCAGTCATCCGGTTTGGAATAATTTGGAACAACCATACCGTTTGTTACAACTATACGTGGGGCATCCTTATGTGATGGGAACAATCCCATAGGATGGCCTGAATACAAAACAAGTGTTTGTTCATCTGTCATTTCGGCAAGATATTTCATTGTAAGCCTGTATTGTGCCCAGTTCTGGAAAACGGCACCATTACCACCATATGTGATCAATTCATGCGGATGCTGGGCAACAGCTTCATCGAGGTTATTGCTAAGCATAAGCATAATGGCTGCAGCCTGCTCAGATTTATAAGGAAAATCATGTATTGTCCTCGCCGTAATTTTGTAATCCGGCCTGAATCTGTACATATAAATCCTGCCAAACTTTTTCAGCTCTTCTGCGAAACCGGGAGCCAATTCCTTATGGAATTTCTCAGGGAAATATCTAAGTGCATTCTTTAATGCAAGTTTCTTTTCGTCTTTTGAAAGAATATCCTTTCGAACCGGTGCATGGTTTATGTTTTCATCATAAGGTTTTACTTTAGGCAATTCAACCGGGATTCCTTCCAGAATTGCTTCTTGAAATTCTCTGCGCTCCATCTTCACATAATTTTTTGTGTTCCTAAATCTTTTCCTGTGAGTTTTTCAGAATATTATAAAGAAATTCCCTGGCCCTGAAAAGTTGTGCTTTTACTGTTCCAAGGGGAAGATTTAGCTCCCGGGAAATTTCTTCATAAGATAACTCTTTGAAATATCTTAATTCAATTAATTTACGATAATGTGGTTTCAGCTTTTCGACCACATCTCGCATCAAGCGTATTTTTTGATTCTTAATAACATTTTCTTCGGGATCGAGCGAACGGGAAGGAATTTTTTCAGCCAGTTCGCCACTGTCATCCTCACTGTAACCCTCATTCATAGAAAAGGTGTTCTTTTTCTTTTTTCTGATGAAATCAATACAATTGTTAGAGGCAATCTTAAACAACCAGGTGCTGAATGCAAAATCAGGGGTGTATTGATGCAAGTTTTTAAATGCTTTACCAAATGCTTCTATGGTGAGATCATCTGCATCATTGGGATTATTGGTCATCTTCAGCAACATAAAATACAGGGAATCTCTGTAGTAATTCATCAGTTCGGCATAAGCTTTTTGGTCACCGTCGTGAATTGCCTTCTGAACCAGCTTGTAGTCCCTTATTCCCTTTTCAGTAAGATTGGGTTTTATTTCCATTTGTTCTGCCTGACTACCAAATTAGTTATGAACAGTAATAAATTTATCAGTATCAGCAATGTTTCGAATACAGGCGAAAATACTAATAAATCTTTTTCCTTTAATTTATAACTGCATTTTTTTAATATAATTATCTGACTTATAAACCGAAAAGCAAAAACCGTGGCAGCAATAATCCAGTTAAAAGGAAATAAAATCACCAAAACGAGTAAGGTATAAAAAGCGATCTGTGAACCGGAATAAATCCCAAGCAATAATTTATACGGTGTTTTGTAATATTTTCCAGTCGAAAAATGTCTGCGTTTTTGCCTGAACCAACGGCTAAAAGATGCAGCCGGTTTTGATATTGTAAAGGACTCGGGTCTGATTTCTATGCCAGTGTTTTGTTTGTTTGCTACCTGATTAATAAAAAGATCATCATCACCTGAACTTACTTTATAGTGCGAAATAAAACCTTTTGTGCTATAAAACAACGATTTACGATATGACAAGTTTCTGCCCACACCCATATATGCCAACCCGTTCAATGCAAATGACAGGTACTGAATGGCTATGTTGAGGGTATCAAAACGAATTAAGCGATTCAGAAATCCTTTGTTTTTTTTATAAGCACCATAACCGAGAACAATATCTTTTGATTTTTTAAAATTTGTCTCCATCAGGCGGACCCAGTTTTTTCCTGCTGGTTTGCAATCCGCATCAGTGAGCAGGATGATATTATTCTTAGCGGATTTTATTCCAATACTCAAAGGAAATTTTTTACCCCGGAAAAAGTTTAAATCCTGTCTCAGATGTACAACTTTCAAATGATCATGTTTCTTTGAAAATTCATCAAGGATTATTTCAGAGTCATCTGTTGATGCATCATTCACTACAACAACTTCAAAATTCGGGTAGTCCTGTTCAAGTATTAAAGGCAGGTTTTGTCTCAGGTTGGCTTCTTCATTTTTCGCGCTTAATACAACTGAAACTTCTTGATGGGATGTTCTTTGCCTTCCATTTTTATAAAAAGCAAGCTTGCTAAAAAAATACCAGTAATATACCAATTGCACTACAACCGTCAGAAAAAACAGTATGAGTAACAAAAATGGCAACAATTGTTCAGTTAATAAATTTGGCATATAGAATTTTTAAAGCTACAAAATTATCTATTCTTCCTTAACCAACCGATAGTTTGTGAAATAATCGGGATAAAAAGTATCTTTGCCCCATCAATAAAAGAATGAATTACAGGCTGATTCACACGGACAAAAACACACTGGCAAGGGCGGGTGAAATTATCACCGGTCACGGGCTGATCAAAACACCAGTTTTTATGCCAGTTGGCACTTTAGGGGCTGTTAAGCTGGTTTATGCCAATCAACTGAAAGAGGATACCAAAGCGCAAATTATACTCGGAAATACTTATCATTTATATTTACGGCCCGGAACTGAAGTAATATCAGAATGCGGTAGTTTGCACAAGTTTTCAGGTTGGGATAAACCCATGCTCACCGATAGCGGCGGTTATCAGGTTTACTCTCTTGCGCATAAAAGAAAGATTTCTGAAGAAGGGGTTGTTTTTCAATCGCATATTGATGGCTCCAGGCATAAATTTACACCTGAAAATGTTATGGATATACAGCGGGATATTGGTGCTGATATTATCATGGCGTTTGATGAATGCACACCATATCCCTGCCAATACAAATATGCCGAAGAATCAATGCATCTTACACATCGCTGGCTCGACAGGTGCATTGTTCGCTTTGAAAACACAGCATTAAAACACGCTCACCAGCAAGCGCTTTTCCCAATCGTTCAGGGAAGTGTATACAAGGACCTACGTAAGAAATCGGCTGAGTTTATCGCATCAAAGTATGCATCCGGAAATGCCATTGGTGGGCTATCGGTTGGCGAACCACATGATGTTATGTACGAAATGACGGATCTGGTGTGCTCCATACTGCCAAAGGACAAACCTCGCTATCTGATGGGCGTTGGCACTCCAGAAAATATTCTTGAATGCATTTCACTTGGAATTGACATGTTCGATTGTGTGATCCCAACCCGAAATGCAAGGCACGGATTACTTTATACAAGAAAAGGCGTGATCAATATTAAAAATGAAAAATGGAAAAATGATTTTTCCAAGCTTGATGAGGAAGGTGATTCATTTGTTGACTCAATCTATTCTAAAGCTTTTGTGAGGCATCTGATGGTATCGGGTGAACAACTGGGCGCAATGATTGCCAGCTTGCATAATTTGCGTTTTTTTATAAAGCTTTTGGAAGATGCCAGGAAAAAAATCATCGTTAATGAATTTGATGCCTGGAAAAATAGTCTTGTCAAAAGTATTGCTGAAAGAAGATAAAATTAACGATAAATTAATCATATTTCGGACTGCGAGATCAATTGAAGTATTAAAATTGCTTTTTATGAAAAACCAGCTTCAATATCTTAAAAATTTATGCAAACTATTACTTGCTGTCTTTTTTCTCTTTTTTTTGTTACGCATAATTTTTTTAATCTTTCATTTTAAGTCTTTTATGATTGATGGATTCAGCGATGCATTGTGGATTTTTCTGGGAGGCATGCGCTTTGATATTTCAAGTATTCTTACCATCAACGCGTTGTTAATTTTACTTTTCTTGCTTCCTGTTCCTTTCCGCCATAACAGGATTTATCAGATAGTACTCAAGATTGTTTTCATTGTCTTCAACAGCATCGGATTTTTGATCTACTGCCTTGATATTGAATATTTTGACCTTTACCAACGCAGACTGGATTATCCATCATTAACGGAAGCACTTTTGAAATTTAGCTTTTCTGATATTGGTTATTTTCTGATAAATCATTGGGCAGGTTTGTTGATCTGGTTCATATTGCTATATTTTCTTCTTCGATTTTCGCGAAAAATATCTTTTAGTGCCTTTAAAATTAACAATCCAATCGGTTATTTCGGTATTCAAATACTTATTTTTTTGATCATTATGGGTCTCACGCTTATTGGCGTTCGTGGAGGCATACAACTGAAACCCATTGATATTATCATGGCTGGCAAGTATACTACAACCCAAAATTTCTCACTGGTAACCAATAACCCTTTTGTATTTATCAAAACCATGGATAAGAAAAAAGTTAAATTTACCGAACCAATTAAAAACGAAAGAAACTTTGATCCGGTAATAGTTTTTCAAAACCAGCCCGGTAGTTTTACCGGTGAAAATGTAATCATACTGATACTTGAGAGCTACTCAAAAGAATTCACAGGTGCATTGAATCCAACGCTAAGAAACCATCCCGAATATCTTAGTTACACCCCTTTTCTTGATTCGCTTATTCAGAAAAGCTTAGTTTGTACGGATGCTTATGCAAACGATGAAAGTTCATTAAGATCATTGCCAAACATCCTTTCCGGAATTCCTTCATTAATGAAAGACGATTATGTAAGCTCAATTTATACCCAAAATACAATCAACAGCATTGCCACCAAACTTGGTGAAAAAGGTTACAAATGCCTGTTTTTTCATGGTGGAAAAAACGGAACAATGAATTTTGATTCCTATGTTTATTCAGTTGGTTTTGATGAATATTACGGTTTGAATGAATATCCCGATAATGGTGATTATGATGGAAAATGGGGCATATTCGACGAGGATTATCTGGGCTTTTTTGCAAAAGAAGTAAATAAAACTTTTCTGGGTGTCTTTTTCTCATTGTCATCACACGATCCTTATAAAATCCCGGATCAACATAAAGGAAAATTCCCGGATGGAAAATTGCCAATTCATAAATCGGCAGCCTATGTTGACTATTCATTAAAGATATTTTTCAATCAAATAAAAAAAGAAGCCTGGTATCAAAACACACTTTTTGTTATTACTGCCGATCACGGGCCACGTGCTGTAGAACGTTATCTACCCTACTATAAAAATTCAATGGGTGAAAATGCCATCCCGATCATTTACTTCAAACCCGATAACAGCCTGGCAGGCAAATACCCTGACGAATCCCAGCAAACCGACATTTTTCCTACCGTCATGGACTTGCTCAATTATGAAGGGAAGATTTTTGCCTACGGCCAAAGTATTGCGAATCGGGATTCTGTATTCAATTCATTTTCTTTGTTCAGAAATGATGGAGATATCATTTTTAAAGATAAATTTGCCATCGTTTATAAAAATGATAAAGTTAAAGCTGTTTATGATATAAATAATGACAGCCTCTGCAAAACAAATCTTGTTAATACCGGAATTCTTGATTCCATCAGTCAGGATGAACTTGGCAGGGCGATAATTAATCATTATAAAAAAGCTTTGGTAGAAAACAAACTGACAGTTCAGGAAAATTAACCAAAATCGAATGGTTTTGAAAACAATTGTTCAATATTTTGAAAGGAATGTCTGGTTTTTATATGTCATTGCTATTATCCTTGTATTTCCGGCACTATTAATCAATCTTGGCTTATTCCCTTTAACCTCCGATGAACATATTCGCGGGTTGGTTGCACTCGAAATGCTGATCAGTGATAATTATACCGTACCTACAATCTACGGTGAATATTACCTGAAAAAACCTCCCCTTTTCAATTGGATCATTATCGGCTATACCTATCTGTTTGGAAACTTTGAAGAGTTTACATTGCGTTTGCCTACGGTTGTATCAACCCTTCTTTACGGACTTACCATCTATTTTATCATAAAAAAACATTACAACAGCCGGTTTGCATTCGTTAATGCCATTGTTTTTGTAACTTGCGGAAGAATGCTTTTCTGGGACACGCAACTGGCATTGATTGACACTACTTTTTCATGGGTTGTTTTTGTGAATTTCATGATCATTTACAACCTTTTTCAAAAAGGGAAATACTGGCAGTTGTTTATTGATTCATACATCCTCACCGCTGTGGGATATATGTTTAAAGGTTTGCCGGCAATTGTTTTTCAGGGAACCACACTACTTGTTTTTTTCCTTTATAAAAGAAAATTCCTAAAACTAATTTCCTGGCAGCATGCTGTTGGTATACTAACTTTCCTTGTTTTAGTCGGAATTTACTACTTCTTTTATATGTCACAATTCCCGGGTACGCTTGATGATGTTATCAGTATTCTTTTCGAGCAATCCACCCGCAGGACAATTATCCGTTTTGGCTGGGAACGTACCATACATCATTTCATACAGTTTCCCTTGAATATGCTTTACCACTTTGCCCCCTGGTCGTTTCTCATCATTTTTATACTTGACCTGAAATTGTTTGCCAGGTTTTTTATTATAAAAAAATGCCGGGTCTTTACGGGGCTTTTCCTGGTAAGTTTAGTTTCATACTTTATTCTTTATGAAAGTTATCCGCATTTAACCTTATTGCTCATTCCAATCACCATTCTTTTATTTCTCGGCTTGTACAAAACAGTTCGCGATACCCAATTATTAAAAGATGAGAAAATTCAGATCAGGTATAGTTTTATAGCCATATCTATCAGTATACCATTGATTGCATTAAGCTTTTTTGTTGTTGAGATTTCTGCTTTCTTTAAAATCATTCAATACGTAGTTTCCTTGCTACTTTTTGCCCTGATCGCTTTTTCGTTAAGATTCGTTATTAAATATCATGAAATTCTAAAAGAACCTTTTGTCAAATACAATGCCATCATCTTTTTCGTCAACATTATTGTATACTGGACATCTCCCGAAGTTCACCCCCGTTATTTGCTGATGCTGGCCCCAATGATATTTCTTGTTTTTTTGCATTTCTATGATAAATACAGGAAACAAAATCACGCCCAGGTGAAATTCATTGAAATCGTCTTCCTTGTTTTCAGTATTATTGCTACATTGGGTGTCTGGTCATTGCCTTTCCTGAAAGAAACACGTGATTTTCCGCTTATTTATCTGAAAACAATGGTTTTATTTATTGGGCTGGCATTTTTTACTATTTTATACTTCAAGGTAAAAACACAAAGATTCTTGATTTTTGGGATAATTCTGCTTATTGTAAGGATCGGATTCAACTGGTCGGTACTGGAGGCAAGGGGTGTTCTGGCCCACGAAATAGTTGCCAGGGAAGCTGCAGTTAAAACCGGTCAAATGATGAAAGATAACGAGCTGTTTATTTATAAAAAATCATGGATTGATGATTTCAGCGCTTTTTATATAACACGCGAAAGAATGTATCTCTTGCAAAGAAAACATGACAATTTCAACAGCAGTGAGTATTACCTGGTAGATACCCGGCATGATGATGAAATCGAATTTGATAGTATTTATGAATTCAGGATAGTATGGGAAAAGAAATTATTAAAATTGGTAAGGTTGAAGGAAGAAACAGAAAACCAAAAGGAATTTGATTTGTTTTGAAGAAAAGTGTTAAGAATAAACTGATCAAGTATGGAAAGATACTTCTGAAACTGTCAATTACTGCTGCAGCCCTGTATATTGTTTTTAGGGAAATTGACATAACTCAGGTTCTGACACTATACAAAAAATCAAATTTGCTATTATTAATTGCAGGGTTAATTGCATTTACATTAAGCCAATGGGTTTCAGCCTACCGACTTAACAACTATTTAAGGTGCCTTGATGTAAATATCTCTGAAAACTCAAATTTTAAATTATTCCTTCTGGGGATGTATTATAACCTCTTTCTCCCGGGAGGAATCGGCGGGGATGGTTACAAAATCTATCTGCTAAACAAAAAGTTCAAGGCAAAAGTAAAACAATTGTTCTGGGCTGTTTTTCTTGACAGGATCAATGGTATGGTTGCATTGGTCTGCATGGGATTTTTACTGGCGATATTTGTAGCTCACTTTGGTATTTACAGATGGTTTATCTTGATACTGCTTCCAACGGCAATTATCGTTCATTATTTTCTGATCAAATGGTTTTGGAAACAATTTTCAAAAGTTGTTCCCATTACCATCACACAATCATTTATAAAAGAGATTTTTCAGTTGCTATGTGCGCTTTTTATACTGCTTGCCTTTGGTACTACTAATCACTTGATTGAATATATGGTCTTATTTCTGGTATCTTCCATTGTAGCAACCATTCCAATCACAATTGGCGGAGTTGGTGCACGGGAAATCACATTCTTGTATGGAGCTGAATTTATGCATCTTGACATCAATCAATCTATTGCATTAAGTTTTATGTTTTACCTGATGACAGTGCTTGTTTCCTTTTCAGGTATTTATTATTCATTCAAACCTGCTAAATTAGCTATTGAGAATCATGAACAAAATAATTGATTATTTGAATAGGAATAGCTGGGCACTTTATCTTTCGGCTCGACTTCACTTTTGCTTATCTCTCTGATTATGCATTCAGGCTTTTCCCTGTTTTTGTGAATGTAGTTGACGCTAATAAACTACCCCGCCGCAGAGCAGCGGAGTATTAAATGGAATATTGAAAAACGCCCCAAGGGGCGGGGAATTAACCCTCGTCCGCCTCAGGCGGATTAAAGCTGCATATATAACAAAAGAAAGAAATCGTAAGCCTGGTATTGCTATATTTGCAAAAATCCATCTATTATAAACACAGAACACAATGAACCGTATCGTTAAATTTCTTGAAGAAAATGCATGGCTTTTATATTTGCTGGCCATTATTTTATTGATCCCCGCCCTGCTGATCAATCTTGGACTTATGCCCTTGCGCTTTGATGGCGCATTCAGGGGACTGGTTGCTTTTGAAATGTTGCTTTCAGGCGATTATATCACTCCTACAATAAGTGGGGAGCTTTATTTTAACAAACCTCCTCTGTTTAACTGGTTCATTCTGCTGATTTACAAAATAACAGGACTTTATAATGAATATATCATCAGGCTTCCGGTTATTATCAGCATTTTGCTTATCGGGGTTACAATTTATTATTTTCTGCATGAGAGATACGGTAAACACTTTGCATTTGTAAATGCATTTTTCTTTATCACCGGCGGGTGCATATTTTTTGGGTATTCATCCGTAGGTCTGGTTGACATTACATATGCCTGGTTTCTGATACTCGCATACTATACTATTTATCACTATCTGCAAAAACAAAACTACTGGCTCTTGTTTATTTTCTCATATTTATTAGTTGGAGCAGCATACATGGTTAAAGGATTACCTGCTTTGGCATTTCAGGCAATTACGCTTTTGGTGGTTTTTATTTATAACAAAAAATTCAAAATTCTTTTTAGCTGGCAGCATCTTGTCGGAATATTATGCTTTGTTATACCTCTGGGAACATATTACTACTTTTATTTCAGTTTAAATCCAGGTTTTTACGATCAGGTTTTTTTCAGGATATTTGATGAATCACTGATAAAGGCGGTTCCATTATTCGATTCAGCCGCACAATCCGCCAACGAAAAATCCATGTGGTCATACTTTCCTTATTTTATAAACCATCTGGTCCTTTTCCCGGTGCAAACCTTATACAATATGCTTCCCTGGGCTATCCTGATCATATTTGTAATCAGAAAAAGATTTCTCAGAATCGTAAATCAGGAGGATAAGTTTTTGAAATATTCCGTATTGGTACTTTTCTTTAACGTACTGGTTTACTGGTTATCTCCGGGAGCTGATCATACAAAGATCAAATACTATGTTTTTCTGTTTCCACTTATTTATTTCATCCTTTACTGGTTTTACAACAGGTTTTATCTGCAGGATAAAAAACGTTTAAAAATTCTGTATTATGTTTTCGCAACGATGAGTATTATAATAACCATTGTCCCTTTATATGCTCCTTTTTACGAGAAAACAAGCAACATTAATGGTATCATTCCCATTAGTCTTTCACTATTTGCAGTCTTGCTCTTTTTTACAGTATTTTTCATCAAAACCAAAACCCGGAAAATACTAAGCTTTATTATAATTATCATTATAGCACGTATCGGTTTTAATTTGATCATGCAACCCGTGCATGTATCATCACTCAGAGAAGTAACGTTTAAAAAAGGTGCCATTGAAGTTGGACGAATGACAGGTGATGAAGAACTATTTCTTTGCACAAGCATCAATGAAGATGTTATTTTTTACATTGCCCGGGAACGGATGAAAATACTGGAATATTGTCAGGATAATAAATACAAAGCCAACATATTCTATATCTTCGACAAAAATCAGATTGATAAATTCATTCATCTTGGTAAAGATTTTAGAATTTATTACGAATTTACCTGTGAGTATGAAGACAAGGATTTATTCCTGGTGAAGTTCAAACATTAAAGCTTTATCTTTTCATGATGATAATTATTTTGATTCCGGGAAATGAAAACTTCAGAAAAAAACTTCCTGAAATAAATATATAAATGATTACTTTTCGGGATTTGTAATCAGGCTTTTTCAGGAATCGAATGCACTATAAAACCATTATCATAAGCGATGCCCATCTGGGTACAAAAGATGCCAAATCCAGGGAACTGTCAAAATTTCTTAAATTCAATTCATGCGACAGATTGATCATGAACGGGGATATGATTGACGGCTGGAACCTGAAACGCCGCGGAAAGTGGAATAAAAAGGATACACGCGTTTTCAGACGAATCCTTAAAATGATGGAAGACAAAAAAACCGAAGTAATTTACATCAGAGGCAACCATGATGATTTCCTGGATTCAATTGTTCCATTGGATATTGGAATGTTCAGCATTGTTGAATCCTATGAATTGACAAGCAGAGGGAAAACTTATTTTGTTACTCATGGTGATATTTTCGATGTGGTAAGTTCCAAAGTCAAATGGCTTGCCAGATTGGGGGATGTCGGTTATAAACTCTTGCTGTGGCTTAACCGCTGGCACAACAAAAGAAGAAGGTTAAAAGGGCTACCTTACTATTCCCTGTCTCAGGAAATAAAGCATAAAATAAAAACTGCTGTTAGTTTTATGAGCGATTTTGAAAAAGTGATGGTTAAATATGCCCAAAGTCGCAATTACGATGGTATCATCTGTGGACATATCCACCATCCTGATAAGAAAACAATTGAAGGTATTGAGTATATGAACTCGGGCGACTGGGTTGAAAGCATGTCGGCATTGGTGGAAGATAGTGAAGGAAACTGGTCAATTGTTTATTACAATAGCCTGGTTCCCGAAAACCAGCAGGAAATAATTTTCCCTGAATAAATACGTTCTTCAATCTATTGGCAGGAAAGGCTGAGGAATCTTTCTTAAATTTGCCTTTATAAACAAAAATTTTCCCAGGTATTGAATGAAGATTATTGATTTTTATATCATTAAAAAATTTCTCGGAACATTTATTTATGCTATTTCCCTGCTTATTATCATTGTAATTATTTTTGATATCAGTGAAAACATTGATGATTTCCTTGAGCATAATGCACCTATTGAAGAAATTGTGCTTTCATATTATTTAAACTTCATTCCTTACTTTATCAATCTGTTTATTTATCTGTTTACATTTATTTCGGTGATCTTTTTCACTTCAAAAATGGCTTCGAATACTGAGATTATTGCTTTCCTTAGCAGCGGGATAAGCTTTCACAGGTTTTTACGACCTTACTTTATTTCAGCAGTTTTCCTGGCTATTGTGTCTTTTTACCTTGCGAATTTTCTCATTCCACGTACCAATCAAAAAAGAAGGGTTTTTAAGGACACCTACATGGAAAACCTTCTAAAGGCCAAAGACCGGCATATTCACTTGCAAATGGTTCCGGGCACTTTTGTTTATGTTGAAAATTTTAATGTGACGACCAATTCCGGAATCAGGTTCTCAATTGAAAAATATAAGAATTCCGAACTTCAATACAAGCTTAATGCAGAAAGGATCAGATGGGATTCAGTAAACCAAAACTGGATCATTGAAGATTATTATATCAGGGAACTGGCTCATAACCAGGAAAACCTGATTAAAGGAAAAACGCTGGATACGGTCCTTTCGCTTAAACCCACCGATTTTTTTTTCTACAAGGAAGATTTTGAGGAAATGAATTATTTTGAATTGAACGAACGCATCCGCCAGGAAAAGCTTAAAGGATCAGAAAAGGTAAAATCTTATGAAGTTGAACGAAGCAAACGTATCGCATCACCTTTTGCTACACTGGTCATGACCCTCATCGGTGTTGCTTTGTCAAGCAGGAAATTGCGAGGTGGAATTGGCATGCACCTTGGGTTGGGAATCGCCATTACTTTTGCTTATATATTGTTTATGCAAATTTCCACGGTTTTTGCCACTCTGGGTAGTTTATCCCCGAACGTTGCTGCCTGGATACCAAATATCATTTTTACCATCCTCGGACTAATTCTTCTTAAACTGGCACCCAAATAAAGCCGGAAATAATGAATTTTATCAGGATCAGGCTTTACCGTTCCAAACAAAACATCCCTCAAATTCATTTTTAAGATCAACCTCATGATCAAATATACCATATATTGCTGAACCACTTCCGCTCATTGCAGCATAGATTGCTCCCTTTTTATAGAGTTTGCTTTTTATTGCAGCCAACTGTGGAAGCATTTCAAAAACAGGTTTTTCAAAATCATTGATAAGCTTATCTTTCCATTCAGCGATGGGTTTGGTAACAATATCGGTTAAGGATTGAATATTAGCCTCCGGATGTATTTTTGAGTATGCCAAAACTGTGCTGATACCTGCATCCGGCTTAACAATCACCACGTAATATTTATCAAGAGAAAAGCTAATTTGCCGAAATTTCTCTCCCCTTCCATTAACCAACGCCGGTTGGTTTAGAATAAAAAAAGAACAATCGCTTCCCAGTTGAGCAGCGAGTTCTTTCATTTTTTCACCTGATAAGTACAGCTTAAAATGTCGGTTTAATAGTTTAATGGTAAAAGCACCATTTGCCGAACCACCACCTAGACCAGCCTGTATAGGAATTGCTTTGTGAAGATGCATGTGCACAGGAGATATCCCATAGTTTTTTCGTAGCAATTCAAATGCTCTAATACAGAGATTTTCACTGTGCTCTCCATCAATCGTAAGTCCGCTCAACGAAAACCGGAATTTATTATCAGATGCATCCACAATTTCAAGAGCATCCTGCAACCCAACCGGATAAAATACGGATTCTATATCATGATATCCGTCTTCTCTTTTTCTTAACACCGACAGGCCCAAATTAATTTTACCATTTGGAAAGTTGATCATCTTCGTAATTCTTTCAACAAATCTATAAAAAGATAGAGAATGAATTATTATTATTGTATTTTTGAAAACAGGCAAAAGAAGAATGCAGTTCTGATGGCAATACTTAATACCTTAATAAAGCATTTCCTTTCGAAAAGGATAAAAAAAATCGAACATTTCAAAAAGCATCCGCATGATGTTCAACAGGAGTGCTTTTATAAACTTATTCGTGCCGGCAGGGAAACCGAATGGGGACGAAGATATGATTATAGAACCATCGCAACACCCGCTCAATTTAAAAAACGCGTACCGGTTAATGATTATGATTCCCTGAAGCCATACATAAACCGGGTAATGAAAGGAGAGAAGAAGTTGCTCTGGAATACTCCCATCCATTGGTTTGCAAAATCTTCGGGTACTACCAGCGATAGAAGTAAATATATTCCCATAAGTAAAGAATCCCTCCATGATTGCCACTTCAAAGGTGGAAAGGATATGCTTGCTCTTTATTGCAACAATTTCCAAAAAACCAAAATATTCAATGGGAAAAGTCTGGCAATGGGAGGTAGCAGGCAAATCACCAAAGAAAAAAACTACAGCTATCACATCGGAGACCTGTCTGCAATTATTATACAAAACCTGCCTGTATGGGCCGAGTATATCAGAGCACCCGGGAAAAAATTGGCACTTCATGACAAGTGGGAAGAAAAAATTGAAAACATGGCCAGGGAAACGCTCACAGACAATATCACCAGTCTCTCCGGTGTACCCTCGTGGACATTGCTTTTGTTAAAACGCCTGCTTTCTATCTCAGATAAAGATAGAATTAAAGATATCTGGCCCAATCTGGAAGTGTTCTTTCATGGGGGAGTGAATTTTGCACCTTATCGTGAACAATACAATCAGCTTTTTCCTGAGGGAATGAATTACTTCGAGACTTATAATGCCTCCGAAGGATTTTTTGCAATTCAGGACAGGAAGAACTCGGATGAAATGCTATTGTTGCTCGACTATGGAATTTATTACGAGTTCATGCCGCTTGATCAATTGGATGAAGAAAATCCTGTTACACTCGGTCTTGATCAGGTTGAAATTCATGCAAACTATGCGCTCATCATCAGCACCAACGGAGGTTTGTGGAGATATGTCATCGGAGATACCATACAGTTTACCTCCCTTAACCCTTATCGCGTGCAGGTAACCGGGCGTACAAAAAACTTCATCAATGCGGTTGGTGAAGAAGTTATTATTGACAATGCAGAAAATGCTTTGTCGAAAGCTGCTGCCAAAACAGGAGCCATCATAACAGAATATACTGCTGCACCTGTATATTTCAGTAAAGATAAAAATGCTGCACATGAGTGGCTGATCGAGTTCGAATCCGAACCCGTTAATTTTAATGACTTTGTTGACGAACTGGATAAAACATTAAAATCTCTGAACTCCGACTACGAGGCGAAAAGGTACCAGGATATGGTTTTGAGGGAACCAATCGTGAAACCTGTTCCGGAAAAAACTTTTTACAAATGGATGAAACAACGAGGTAAGCTCGGCGGACAAAACAAAGTACCCCGCCTGGCCAACCACAGAAAATATATTGAGGAAATATTAAATCTGATTGATTCATCTCTCAAATCATAATTATTTATACATTCGTTGAATAAAAACATTTCGAGTTATGCATATAGCCGTAGCAGGTAACATCGGAGCAGGTAAGACAACCCTTACCAGGTTACTGGCCAAACATTTCGGATGGGAAGCCCATTATGAGGATGTGGAAACAAATCCTTACTTACATAGCTTTTATGAAGATATGCAAAGATGGTCGTTCAACCTGCAAATATATTTTCTGAACAATCGTTTCAGGCAAATCATCAAAATCCGGCAAAGCGGAAAAAGCGTTATTCAGGACAGAACCATTTATGAAGATGCCTATATTTTTGCACCCAATCTACACGAAATGAACCTGATGACCACAAGGGATTTCGAGAATTACAGTTCAATTTTCGAATTAATGTCACAATTTATTAAAGCACCCGATCTGCTGATTTTTCTGCGTTCAAGCGTTCCCAACCTGGTAAATCAGATTCAACGCAGGGGCCGCGAATACGAAGCATCTATCCGGCTTGATTACCTGAAAAGCCTGAATCAACGCTATGAATCCTGGATTAACAAATATGATCTTGGTAAATTATTGATTATTGATGTAGATGAGATTAATTTTGAGGACAATGCCGAAGACCTGGGCAGGATCATTGAAAAGATCAATGCAGAAATTCACGGGCTCTTCGAATAATTCCGCACCGCAAAATGCCTTTACAATCTCTGATTATATCAATGATCCTGTTTAAAAAAGGAAAATTATTTTTTATATTATGAAAATTCTTGGAATCATACCTGCACGCTACGCTTCAACTCGTTTTCCCGGTAAACCGCTGGCTATGATACATGGCAAATCCATGATTCGCAGAGTTTTTGAACAGGCATCAAACGCAAGCCTTCTCACCGATCTTATAGTTGCCACCGACGACAACAGAATACTTGAGCATGTGATCAACTTTGGCGGCAAAGCCATGATGACATCAACGGAACATAATTCGGGAACGGAAAGATGCGGAGAGATCATTGAAAAACTTGATGAAGAATTCAAGATCGTGATCAACATACAGGGTGACGAACCTTTTATTCATCCCAGGCAAATTGATATAGTTGCTGCATGTTTTCTTCAACCCGAAACTGAAATAGCAACCCTTGCATTTAAGATCAGTTCAACAGAAGAATTATTTAATCCGAATGTTGTAAAGATCATCATTGACAATAATAATAAGGCAATTTATTTTAGCCGGAATACCATACCCTATTTTCGGGGAAAAGAAAAAGAAGCATGGATTAAAAACCATAATTATTACAAACATATTGGTATTTATGGCTATAGAACCGAAATTCTTGAAAAAATCACGAAATTTGAAAAAGGAAAGCTGGAAAAGGCCGAATCACTTGAACAGCTTCGCTGGATCGAGAATGGATATACAATCAAAGTTGATTTTACTGATTATGAAAGTCATGGCATAGACACAGCCGAAGACCTGAAAAAACTTATTAACAATATTTGATTAATTCTTAATTAGGTAGTAATTTAGCAGATTGATTATTTTCAATTGAAGATCAGGGCAAATGAGGATCGCTAAATATATCAGTAACTTACTTTTTGAATATGAATGTGTTGTAATTCCGGGGCTGGGTGGTTTTATTACCAATGAGTTGCCAGCCAAGATCAATACAAGTCAGCATTCTTTTTCACCCCCATCTAAAAAAATTGTTTTCAATGCACGGCTGCAAACCAATGACGGCATGCTTGTTAACCAAATTGCCGAAAAAGAAAAGATTTCTTATACGGATGCCAGAATGCGGGTTGATAACTTTGTTGCCAAATGCCACAAAGCACTGGATAATTATAAAAGAATTCATTTTCATAAAATAGGTATTCTCTTTAAAGAAACCAGCGGTGAAATACTTTTTGAACCTGACAATTCATACAACTACCTTGCTGATTCGTATGGCCTTAGGTCTTTTATTTCTCCGGCAATCAAGAGGGACCCTTCTGTTAGAATAGAGAAAAAGTTCAAAGACAGAAAACCAAAAAAAGAGAAAGAACCCGAGGCAGCAAAAGAAATTCCACCGGTAAACCAGGTTAAAAAACCCAGGTATGTTACCATCAATGTTTTTGGATTAATCATTTTGCTGACTGTTATTGCTTTGGTGGTGGTAAATTTTGGCTCCATCCAAAAACTGTATAATAATTATTCAAGCGTGATTCCATTTTTTTACAGCACCCCTAACGAATATTTTATTATGAACCACGGGGATAAAATACCAGGAAACAGCAATCAAAATAAATTTACTGCTAATCGAACCAATGAACGCATTGTATTTCAGGAAAATGAAGAAATGCCAGCATCATTAGATAATCAGGCGGAAGAACTTTCTGAAACCCTTGATAATTCAACTACCAACAACAATATTCAGCAAGAAGAAACTATATCCGATCGGGATGACGAAGAAATTACCGAGCAGCATGATAATGATATTTACAAGAATGAACCTGAAATAACGCCACCCCGGTTTTATATCATTGCAGGTTCTTTCGAAGATGAAGGTAATGCCAATAAGCTGGTCAGGCAGCTTTATCAAAAGAATTTTGATGCTGCCATTATCGGCAGAAACCAATACGGATTTTATCGTGTTGCTTATGCAGGCTATTCCACACGACCGGAAGCCGAAGAGCAACTGGCAATTATCAGAAGAGAGGAAAATCCATCAGCCTGGATCTTTTCAGAAATGTAATGCAAACCTTTATTCATTAACCCTTCAAAAAAAGTTTTCGAAGTGGGTAAAAAGAAACTGATTCGCTTTAAGGAAAACGAAACATTTAATAACCTTTTTCAATATTCATATTCTCAATTAACAAATGAAGGATTTCATCTGAAAGGAAAATGGAATATGGATTATTTTAAAAATCCCAATCCTGTAATTCTTGAATTGGGTTGTGGCAAAGGTGAATATACGGTCAAATTGGCACAACAAAACCCTCATAAAAATTTTATCGGAATAGATATTAAAGGAGCCAGGCTCTGGTGGGGTTGCAAAACTGCAATGAAAAAAAAGCTTTTGAATGTTGCCTTTATCAGAACCAGAATACATCTTTTGGATCATTACTTTGCAGAGAATGAAGTTTCCGAAATATGGCTTACTTTTCCCGATCCACAACCACAACAAAGCAGGATAAGAAAACGACTCACCCATCCACATTACATTGAGCTTTATAAAAGAATGCTTAAACCCGATGGCATCATCCATTTAAAAACCGACAACAACTCTTTTGTAAATTATACCCTCGGAGTGATCAAAGAAAAAAAACTTCAGTTGCATTATCATTCTAATGATATTTATTCAAAATGCAATGATGAGTTCATAACAGGCATACAAACTTTTTACGAGAAAATGTACCTCGAAAAAAACAAAAAGATCAACTACCTTCGCTTTAAAACAAATTAATACAATGGATAAATCATTTTTTGGGAAAGTTTATCAGGTAGTAAAACAAATTCCCTATGGCAGAGTCAGCAGCTACGGAGCAATTGCTGAATACCTTGGAAGTAAAGGTTCTGCCAGAATGGTTGGTTGGGCAATGAACAAATCACATACCCACAAGACAGGTATTCCTGCGCACCGGGTTGTGAACAGAAACGGAATACTAACCGGAAAACATCATTTCGGGGGAAGTGAAGTAATGAAAGATATTCTACAAAGCGAAGGCATTGAAATTATAAACGATCAAATCATTGAATTTGAAAAGCATTTTTGGGATCCATCACGGGAATTACAATAATATTTATTAATTTTACCAAATCTAAATAAAAACAAAGAAGGGTATGAAACTAACAAAAGATCAGGTTGTTAAGGTGTTAGAAAAGGTGATTTTTTTCCCAAAACATGATAATATCATAAGTTTAAAAATGGTTAAGGATATTCATGTTGATGAAAACAATGTAAGCTTTTCAATCGTTTTTCCAAAATTGAATGAACCTCCGGTAAAAATCGTAACGGAAGCCAGTCGAAATGCCTTAACCGAAGCTTTTGGAAAAGATCTGAAAATAGATATAAAACCCATTGCTGAGGATGAAAGCGCTCAAAGGACCTTATCAAAGATTAAAACTATGATTGCAGTAGCCTCAGGGAAAGGTGGCGTTGGAAAATCAACAGTGGCAGTCAATCTTGCTGTTTCTCTTGCCAATCAGGGTGCTAAAGCAGGATTGCTTGATGCGGATATTTACGGTCCTTCTATCCCTACCATGCTCGGACTGGAAGGACAACATCCGTACACAGTTGAAATTGATGGTAAAACAAAGGTTAAACCATTTGAAAAGTTCGGTATTAAACTTGTCTCCATCGGTTTTTTTGTGGACCCTGAGCAGGGGCTTGTATGGAGAGGCCCAATGGCAAGCAAGGCACTTGAGCAGTTATTCACTGATGTTGACTGGGGTGAACTTGATTATCTGGTAATTGATATGCCACCCGGAACAGGCGACATTCACCTGACACTCGTACAGCAATACCCGATATCAGGAGCTGTAATTGTTACAACTCCTCAAAAAGTTGCTTTGTCTGACGTCACAAAGGCAGCAACTACCTTTAAACAGGAGAAAATTTACGTCCCAATATTGGGAGTGGTTGAAAATATGTCGTATTTCACACCGGCAGAATTACCCGACAACAAATACTATATTTTTGGAAAAAGCCACAGCGAAAACTTTGCGAAAAAGCTGGGCATACCATTCCTGGGTCAGATACCCCTTGTTCAAAGTATTTCTGAATCGGGAGATACAGGAAAACCGGTAGCCACAGATAAAGATAGCATTGAAGGAAAAGCATTTTTTGATCTTTCCTCTAAAATCAAAAAAGGTTTAAATGCATTAAAATCTTAACTTTGCAGACTTTAACAAGAAAATCCATATTTATGACAGATAAAAATCAACTGACTGAAAAAGTTAAAAATGTGATCGAACAGATCAGGCCCTATCTTCAACAGGATGGTGGTGATATTGCCTTTGTTGAACTTACAGATGACAATACCGTTAACGTAGAACTGAGAGGCGCATGCGGTTCATGTCCATACAGTACCATGACATTAAAAAACGGAGTTGAAACTGCCGTGAAAAAAGCTGTACCGGAAATAAAATCAGTTGAAGCAGTTAACTTAGGATAAATTTTTACAAAGAAACAGGAATCAAAACAGTAGCTTTTCGCAAAGTGATTGTTACAACACCGTTCATTTAGAAGAATATCCATTACAGGAACTTGTTGTTAATTGCTACCCAAATCCTGCCAGGTCAACAATCGAGATTGTCTTTAATGCTAACGAATCCGCAGAACTGTGCATTATGGACTTGCTCGGGCAGCAAGTAAAATTGTTTTCTGATATTGATCAGAAATCAAAAAAAGTGCAATGGAACCTGAATGATTCAAAAGGAGACAAGGTTTCTCCGGGTTTGTACTTTTATGTTTTTAAATCCGGAAACAGAACTGCCACAGGAAAAATTCTGGTTGAATAATCACTTCATCTAATATTAATAAAAAACGGTAAACTTTATATTTATGGTTCCAATGATGAAAACTGTAATTATTATTGTTCGGAGAAATATCACGTGCTCTTCACGGAAGATATGCAAAAGATACAATCCAGGCCGAATGGGCATGTGTTTTACATGGCGATTTGAGGATAGAAGAATTTGAAAATAATACCGAAGTTCGCACATGGTAACCTGGCAGCTTATAAATATATTGATTTCAACGAAACTGCCGACAGCCTGATTATTCATTTATTACCGGGAAAAACAGCAGGCAAGCTCATTTTTTGTATTGATAAACCCTGGCATGAGCGAATTGCCGTAGTGAATATACCGGGAAATGAAAATCCGGACTGGATAACCGATACATTCCCGGTTAAAGATATAAATGGTGTCCATGCCCTCTGGCTTATTTTGTGGGAAAAGAAAATTTGTTCACATTGGATTGGTTCCGGTTTGAATGACTTTTGTGTTTCAAACAATTGTAAAAACTTTTTGTATCGCATCAACTGTTAAACAGGAATGTACAGGTAAAACAGCCAGCAAATCCCCTTCCCGGATATTTTCTATCTGACCGGGAGTTGTTTTTATGATGCCATGCTCCTGAGAGAGCTTTTTAATATAAGTGTTTTCAAGAGGTTGGCCCCATTGCTTTCCGTCAAAATTTGCTATTAATCCGTAGATACTAACACCGCCCTTTTCAATAAAATCTTTTGAAAGATGTACCGCTCCTCCGAATATTACTATTTCATTCCTTTCTTTATGTTTTGCCACCACCGGGCAAACCAATGCAACAGCAACATCCTCATAACTGCAGGAACCAATCTCTGCCTGCATCACGTCATAAAAAACAAAATTCCCCGGCCTGATCTCATCAACACCGGTAAAATCATCCATCATGCTGCATGAAGGCGTATCCCCAATGCTTATTATCATATCAGGATATTGAGGTAAAAAATTGTTTTTTAACTGTTGCAATTTTTCAATGGAGTTGAAATGAATTTCCGCGACTTCCTCTTTCGATTTTGCATCATAGGTATTTCCAGAATGAACCAGAAAACCTTTGAATGATAATTTTTTTGCTTCCGTTATTTTACTGATTATCCTGGTAATTTTCCCAGGGTCTTCCGCAGGAATTCCCGTTCTATGATATCCCGTATCAATTTTAATAAAAACACCGGCTTCATAGTTTAACTTCTTCTCCAGAAAGCCGGCAACATTTTCAGATTCAAGCAGTAAATTGAGATTGATATATGGGGCCAATGAATTGATCTTATCAATCTCCAGCATATTCACCGGAAAAGCAAGGGTAATATCCCGGAATCCTTTTTTAGCAAAATACCGGGCCATATCAACAGAGGAAACCGTAGTTTTATCAATCCCATAATCCTTAAACCAATTTCCAACCTCATCGCTCTGATGTGTTTTAAAATGCGGCCTGAAAACAAGATTGTGCTGCTTAGCCTTTTGATGCATGCGCTTAATGTTCCGAAGGCATTTTTCCTTGTCAAGCAGTAATGTAGGTTTTACGATTTTCATTCGAAATTCAATCCCGTATTATTCCTTAATGATCTTTTTCACGACTAAACTGTCCTGAGTAAAAATCCTCAGGAAATACAAGCCTTCGGGTGTTTCTGCCGGGAGTGTAATATTTGCCGGTATTGCGACCTGTTGCTCAAAGCAAAGTTCCCCTAAAGAGTTATATAAAGTGATTTGCACTTTTTTTGCGTAACCGGGTGTATCAAGATGAATAACATCAGAAACAGGATTCGGCCAGATCTTAAAATCTTTTTCATTTGATGAGAAAAATGGTACCTGGGTATGTGTTCCCGTATCACGACAAACCGTTAAAGGTCCCATCAGATAACGATTATAGGCAGGGATGCTGCCATCACCCAATTGATTGGGAATTCCAATGGAAGGCCATTGATCCGGGATATTCCAGAATTCGGGTTCGCCATCAAGATAATAGGAATCATCATCCAGGTCATCTGTTCCGGAAGGAATAATCGTGCCCTTGATATTATTTCCGTATTGGAAATGATCGGAACCCGTTAAGGTATATAAACCATAAAAGGGTTCGGTATTTGTTACTTCAAGACCTGCAAAATTTTGCCTGTTTGTTTGTGTTGTATCCGGGGTGGTCATAAAAACACCATACAATTCGGCCCGGTTCCTGAAAAAAGTATTGAAAGGTCCCGAGGGCCCCCAGTAGTGGTCAATAATGATATTCTGTATGATATTTCCTTCAAATAGATTAGAAAAAGCATAATGCCCATGCAGGGAAACATCCCCGGAAAAATCATGAATTGGCTCGGAACGATAGGGTTCAAGCGAATAGTTATAAGCAAAGACATTGCCATTCGCTCCGGTTTTTATAATCATGGCATGACGCAAATGTCTGAGAATATTGTTTTCAACTCTACATTCCCCGCTGTGATTGTGAATCAGGATTCCGTATCCTCTTGTACCGGAGCCATCGTACTTAAAAGCATCATGAATATAACAACCGTTAATATCAATATTCGAGCTCTTTGAAATATAAAAATGACTGCCAACGCTGTAGGCACTTTCCACACCAATTACCCAGCATTGCGCAGCATAGTTGAAATAAATATTATATCCAACTCCATCCTGCGGTTCATCCAGTCTTTTCATCTTTAGGCATTCAATACCAACATGATGTCTGGGTTCGATTTTCTGTATCTCAGGATTTAATGATTCTTCATAATCAATTCGGAGTGGATTTCTCAAAGTAAGCATATTGCCTTGTTTCTGAATTATTTTCACGATTTGTCCAACCGAATAATCAGCCCAGGAAATGGGTTCGGTATCCCAGCTTCCGTTTTCCTCCCTGAGCTCAGCATAATCACCTGCATTAAAATCACCTGCATTTGAAAGCGTAATCTCATAGGATCCTTTTTCGTATCCTGAGTTCACTGAAACAAAATTATTTGATTGTCCTTTTGTTATGGAAAAGCAATTTGCAGCTTGATTTCCGAGGTCGAAAACGATAAGGGTTGAATCAGCAGTTGCTCCTTTAATAATAACACTGTCCGGAAGATTGATCGTAGAATTGATCAAATATCCGCCCGGTGGAAAATAAACAATGCCCATTTTTCCATTCAAGGCATTAATAGCAGAGATCACGGCATTATAATTATCTGTTACAGTATCGCCAACAGCACCATGATCAAGAACATTAACCTGCAATTCGGGTTCAGGAATCTCCCCATGATAGCCGGCAACCGACCAGTCAACTCTTCTGTTTTCCGGTATCACCTGTGCAAAAGATATTTTCATTAAAAAGAGTACAAAAAGCAAAATAAATATTTTCATTTTCAGTTATTTTTTTGATACTTTAAAATTACAAAGATTTAAACCAAACACCATGAAAACAAAGTTAATTTTCCTGCACCTTATTCTTGTAGTCATTTTGGTTTCCTGTACGGAAAAAACCACAGAAAAAGCGGAACCGCTCACAAACAAAATTCAATATGACGTTTATGTAAAAAGTCCAAATCCTGATTACGACTGGTGGATCAATAACCTGCCGGGTCCCAAACGCGAAAATCTGGTTAACTGGATATTTGATGTCGCTTACAGTGGAGAAATCAATGCCTACGATTATTTCAACCAACCCATGACCGTTGAAGATATCAAAAACATTGGCAGGGATACCATTTACAAAACCCTGATGAGAGCAGAACCTCCATTTGAAAAATATGATACGATGGTAGTTAACCAGCTTGAAAGAGAGGATGTAACAAAAGTTAGATTTTTAGAAGAATGGTATCTTGATGAGGAGCGGAATACATTTGAAAAGAAGGTTGTTGCCATTGCTCCTGTTATCGAAATATTTGATCAAGATGGAAATTTTCTTGCCAACCAGCCCTTGTTTTGGCTGTATATGGATGAAGAATATCTAAAGAAGTAAAATATAAAGTAATTATCTGATATCACGACAGATATTTCCCTACAATAGGCATCCTTCTGCCCATACCGAATGCTTTTGAAGAAACACGTAAAATTGGTGGCGTTTGATGGCGTTTGTATTCACTGGTATTTACCAACCTGAGCGTTTTCCTGACAATGGCTTCATCAAATCCCATTTTTATGATCTCATTAGGACCTTTTCGCTGTTCAATATACGCATACAGTATCTTATCCAGCATATCATAATCGGGCAGGGAATCCGAATCTTTCTGGCCGGGACGCAACTCGGCTGAGGGCGGTTTGATAATGGTATTTACCGGGATGATCTCTTTTTCCCTGTTAATGAATCTTGCAAGCTCGTATACCTGTGTTTTATATACATCACCCAAAACAGATAATCCACCATTCATATCACCATAAAGGGTTCCGTATCCAACTGCTGCCTCGCTTTTGTTGGATGTATTTAAGAGAATGTAGCCAAACTTATTAGATAGCGCCATCAAGATCACTCCACGTGCACGGGCCTGTATATTTTCTTCCGCTATATCAAACGGAAGATTATTGAATTTGGGGTTAAGCGTATCCATAAAGCTTTGGTAAGCTTTTTTAATTTCAAATACATCGTACGGGCTCCCCAAATTTTCTGACAGTTGTTTTGCATCGGTAACCGAATGTCCTGAAGAAAATTCAGATGGCAGCAGAACTGCATAAACATTTTGATTGCCCAGCGCCCTTGCAGCCAAAACCATGGTTACCGCCGAGTCAATCCCACCGGATAAACCTATAATAGCCTTGGTAAAACCCAGCTTTTTAAAATAATTCCTGACCCCCATAATAAGGGCATCATGAATTTGCCCGATTCTTGCTGATGACTCCTGTTCATGCTTTTTTATTTGCTTTTCAAAAACTTTATTCAAATCATAAATTCTGAAATCTTCTCTGAAATAATGCAACTCATCAAATATTTCGGCTTTGTCATTTAACACGAGGGAACCCCCATCAAAAAGTAATTCTGTTTGGGCACCAACATGATTTACATAAAAAAGCGGAATCTGATATTTCTTTATATTTTCTATCAGTATTGCTTTTCGTTCTTCGGCATGATCATAATGAAACGGGGAAGCAGCAATGTTGATCATGATATCAGGATATTGTTTCATCAGGTCATCCATCGGGTTGCCTGTATACATCGGGTCATTGCCAATGTTCCAAAGGTCTTCGCATACCGTAAGTGCTATTTTTTTGCCTTTATATTCAATGACCTTAAAAGATCTGCCTGGCTCAAAATAGCGGTATTCATCGAAAATATCATAATTGGGAAGCAAAGATTTGTGATGCAACGATTGTATCTTTCTATCGGAAATAAAGAATGCCGAATTGTAGAGATTTTTGCCCATATAATTCGGGTTGAAGGAAGGCGAACCAATAATGGCAGCAATATCATCACATTCATTTGCAATATCAGCTACAGCATCCTGGCATTTTCTGATAAAATCATCGAACTCCAGAAAATCGCGTGGCGGATAACCCGAAACTGCCAGTTCAGCAAAAACAATGAGATCTGTTCCACTGACTTTTGCTTTTCTGATGTAGTTTTTAATTTTGGATATATTATCTTGAAAATTTCCAATGTGATAATTCAGTTGTGCCAGTGCTACCTTCAAAACAATTCCTTTTTTAAAAAAGTACCCCTATATTAAATTCAATAAAATTATTGATGGCTTGATGATCAATGTCCTGATCAGCCGTATTCTGATCTTTCAAAACATCAGTGAATCCATTATCGAAACGTATGCCAAGGTTTAGGGTAGTGCTGCCACCAAGAGCCAGCTCAACACCAACGCCCAGTATGAGCGACTCTCTTCCAATTTTCATTTCATCCTTGATATCCTTTTCATCATTCTGAGGCTGGGCGCCCTTTACTTCGAACTTGTCCTTGCTTTTGGCACTTAACAAAAATGAGGTACCCAGGCCGATCTCGCCGTAAAAACGTGCCTTTCCAAATTCACGGGTTTTCATTTTAAGGATCAGCGGAATTTCAATGTATTTTGTACGGTAATTCCTGTTCAATATACCTGTAACTGAATCAACCACATGCGGATAACTGAGTTTGCTGTTGAGATAAATCACATTGAATCCCGTGGTGATTGCATAGTTCTCCATCAGAAAAAACTCAGCATTAAAACCCCAGGTAAAGCCAACTTCAGAGCCTTCATTCACATATCCGAGAGGATCAGGATTCATCCAGCCAATGTTGGGCGCTGCCCTGAATCCGAATAAAAATGGTTTATGCTGGGCATATCCTGAAATACTCAGTATAAGGATAAAAGTTGAAACGAAAATGAACCTTTTCATAACTTGATATTTTTACAAAGATCAAAAAATAAAATTACATGCTATGCAGTTATCAACATGGGATTTTTTTTGAAAGATACTAAATTCCTGTTGTTAACAAAAATAATGGTGATGCGTATAAACAAAGTTTTATATATTTGTTCAAACTTAACACAAAAACCTAAAGTTATGAAAAGAATTCTTTTGATCCTGGTTGTTTTTCTGGCAGCCAATACAGCATTTTCGCAATTTACTTTTGGCCCCAAAATCGGTTATAACACATCCAGGCTCTCTGTTGACCGCAGTGACATTGAAACAAACCTGAAAAACAGTTTCCAGTTTGGATTGTTTGCCCGGATGGGAACAAAATATTATTTGCAGCCGGAATTAAACTGGCTTACACAAGGTGGTGTTTTTGAAAACAATGAAGAACAGGAGGATCTTAAAAAATTCGATCAGGAAATAAAGCTAAAGACCGTGCAGGTACCGGTTTTGGTTGGTGTTAAACTGGTCAACTTAAAGATCATGAACCTCCGTGCACATGCAGGCCCGGTGGCCTCTTTTGTAACAAACAAAGAAATTGATTCGAAAAAATTAAATGATTATTTCGAACCGATCAAGGAAGCAGACCTGAAAGATATAATCTGGAGTGCTCAAATTGGCCTTGGCGTTGATGTCATGATGTTTACACTTGATATAAGATATAACATTGGTTTCAATAAGGTGATCAATGATATTGAAATGGATGATGGCGGCAGGATCAATTTTGATTCCAAAGCATCCGGATTCAACGTGAGTCTCGGTTGGAAAATTTTCTGATCTTAAATACTAAATATAAGTTGTTTACGTATTTTATACTGAATCTTACAAGAAATGCAATGCATCTTTTTGTTAGATGCAGTTATACCGATAGGAACATAAGCTCAATCATTGCAAACCTGTTCCGAATCGGTATAAATGTCAATCTACAACGATTGGCATTTTTTAATTAACAGGATTTAAGCATGAAGAAATCTGATTTTTGGTTGATAGCATTTATAGTAATTCTTTTAACATCATGTGGTCAGAATAAAAAGCCCTGGCATAAAGATGTTTCTGAGATTGAAATTCAACCTCTTGAGATTCACAGGTACGGAGATGCCCTTTTCAATATTGATAAAAAAAATCTTAAAAAGGAGCTGAAAGCGCTCAGCAGTGAATTCGGATTTTTCCTGAACACCAACCTTGACGATACGCTTAAGCTTATTCAGATCAGTGATTATCTGAATGATCCGAAGATCATTGAACTGTATGAGGCTGTATCAGAAAAATTCAAGAATGTTGAAAAGTTAGAAAAAGAGCTCACCAATGCCTTCAGGCATTTGAAATACTATTATCCTGAAATGGTTATTCCACGTGTATACACCTATATATCGGGTATTGATATTGAGCAACCTTTTATTTATCGCGACTCGGTGCTGATCATCGGTCTTGATCTATACCTGGGCGAAGATTTTGTACCTTATAAAAAATTCGGTTTGCCCCGGTATATCACGCAGCGTATGCAGAAAGATTTTATCCCGACTGATTGTATGAAAGCCATCGGAATTACAAAGCTACCGGCTGATCAAAGTTCCCGTACTTTGCTTGATGAAATGATCCTCCACGGAAAATTACTGTATTTTGTTGATGTTATGCTGCCCGAAACCCCTGATTCTTTTAAGATCGGTTATACGGCTGAAGAAATGCAATGGTGTAATGAGAACGAAAACAACCTCTGGGCTTTTCTGATAGAGAATGATCTGCTGTATTCCCCGGATTTTCAGGTTGTACGGGAGTTTACCCAGGATGGCCCGTTTACAAAAGGATTTGGCAACGATTCTCCGGGAAGACTGGGTGCATGGCTGGGATGGAAAATCGTTAGGAAGTTTATGATTAATAATCCTGATGAAACTTTAACCTCATTACTCCAAAACACAGATTCACAGGATATTTTAAAACGATCTAAGTACAAGCCCAAAAAAAAGTAAGAGAAAGCGGGAACTTTTTCCAAAAAAACAGCATAGGTAAATAGAACCAATTAAATCGCATATGCTGGTTAAAACATTTGGGAGTTCTATTATTGGCGTAAATGCCATTACCATTACAGTTGAGGTAAATATAAGTCGCGGTGTGATGTTTCACATGGTAGGATTACCCGACAGCGCCGTAAAAGAAAGCCAACAAAGGATTGAAGCTGCCCTGAGCAATAACGGATACAAAATACCCGGTAAACAGATCACCATCAATATGGCCCCTGCTGACATACGAAAAGAAGGATCGGCTTACGACCTGACCATAGCAACAGGTATTTTGGCAGCTTCGGAACAGATCAAAGCAGAAAACGTTGAAAAATATATTATCATGGGAGAGCTTTCGCTGGATGGTGGTTTGCAGCCTGTCAGGGGCGCTCTGCCCATTGCCATACAAGCCAGGAAGGAAGGTTTTGACGGATTCATACTTCCGAAACAAAATGCAAGGGAGGCTGCCATTGTTGCAGATTTGAATGTCTTCGGAGTTGAAACCATCAGGGAGGTCATTGATTTTTTTAATAGTGATATAGAACTTGAGAAAGTGGAAGTCAATACAAGGGAAGAATTTTACAACAGCCTGAACGATTATGAATTCGACTTTGCAGATGTAAAAGGTCAGGAAAACATTAAAAGGGCGCTGGAGATTGCCGCCAGCGGCGGTCACAATGCCATTTTGATCGGTCCTCCCGGTTCAGGAAAAACCATGCTGGCAAAACGCTTACCTTCTATTCTGCCTCCGCTGAATTTGCATGAAGCGCTGGAAACCACAAAGATTCATTCGGTAGCAGGAAAGATGCACAAGGAAACCAGCCTGATCTCCGTGAGGCCGTTCAGGTCGCCGCATCATACAATCAGTGATGCAGGGCTTGTGGGTGGAGGCACCTATCCACAACCCGGTGAAATTTCCCTTTCCCATAATGGTGTTCTCTTTCTGGATGAATTACCGGAATTTAAACGAACTGTGCTTGAAGTGATGCGGCAACCCATGGAAGACAGGATTGTTACCATTTCCAGGGCAAAACTTACGGTGGAATACCCTGCCAGCTTCATGCTTATCGCTGCTATGAATCCCTGTCCATGCGGGTATTATAACCACCCTGAACATGAATGCAGTTGCCCGCCGGGACTGGTTCAAAAATACCTCAACAAAATTTCAGGTCCACTGCTTGATCGTATTGATATTCATGTTGAGGTAGTTCCGGTTCCCTTTAAAGAACTAACGGAATCAAGGGAAGGGGAAAAATCAAATCTGATCAGGGAAAGGGTGGTGAAGGCAAGGGAGATACAGGAAGAAAGATTTAATGAATTTGAAGGTATTCACAGTAATGCACAAATGTCGAGCAAACAGCTCAGAAAGATTTGCAAAATTGGTGAAGCAGGACATCAGTTGCTGAAGAACGCCATGGAAAAGCTTAGCCTTTCCGCCCGTGCATACGACCGCATATTAAAAGTTTCCCGCACCATCGCCGACCTGGACCAAAGCCCGGATATCAAAACCGAGCACCTTGCCGAAGCCATTCATTACCGTAGTTTGGACAGGGAGACGTGGGGGAGTTGATTTTATAGATTTTGAAACAAAAAACATTATTTGTTACTTTGTTTAACAATATCAAAAATATGTGCAAATGAAAAAAACCTGGCAAGCTTTTATATTCGGTACGATTCTTTTCTTTTCAGCCTGTGAAATAGACTCATCTTCCCCTGGCAAAGATGATGATCCTGTGGAATATGCAACTGTGAACTATAATATATCTATTGACTATAAAAACTTGACAAACTCCTCTACTCTTTGCTATACAAAAATCAGAGGTAAAGATAGAATTTCAACAGAGCTTCCTTCAAATACAGGCACCTTGAGGGAATACACAGGTTCATATGATTACGCCCTGGATGAGTTTATGGATGATGACCTGACACTTACCATTGATGTTGCTTCGCCTATAAGCTTCAGTGGCGGTTATAAGGTGATCATTGATATAGAGGTTGGAAGCCGTTCATATCAAACAGAACATACATTTTATGCACCAGATCACTATTTGTCACTAACGTATAGTCCGGATTAATATCACATTGTGTTGCTCAAGCACGCCCGAATTAGATAAAATCATGCAGGCAAAATTGTTTCCCTTTTATTATTAATTATCAAATATTTCGGAATTTAATAAATTGAAAAATCCGTAACCATCAGTCAAATCCGCGTCATCCGCGTGCCATATAAAAAGCTATCAAAGTATTTACTCCATCCTCACAATCCCCGGAACAAAACAGCCTTTCACCTCAACCAGTTCTTTCTGGGCTTCCATTACTTTTTCGATATCCTTATAAACTACAGGGGATTCGTCCAGTCCCCCTCCGATAAGTTCAATACCGGCTTCATGGATTATTTTCTTTAAAGAAGACCTGTGTAAAATTTTCTTTGCCTTTCGTCTCGAGATCACCCTGCCGGCCCCATGCGAAGCAGAGTTCAATGATTCGGGATTGCCTTTTCCCTGAACAACAAATGCCGGTGAAACCATATTCCCGGGAATAATACCCCAGTCATTTTCCCCGGCCGGAGTGGCTCCTTTTCTGTGAATGATCAGGCTTTCATTTTCGGAGAGTTTTTCTTCCCAGGCAAAATTATGATGGTTTTCAATACTGCACAATGGTTTTTCACCCAACGCGTTTGCTAATTTATTATGAATAATGCTGTGATTGGCAGCCGAATAGTCGCCTGCAAGGTTCATGGCTTTCCAGTATTCCCGGCCTTCTTCAGATTGAATATCCAGCCAGGCCAGTTGTGATGCAGTCCCTTCCAGGTTCAATTTCTTTTTGGCAATTTTGGTATAATGCCGGGCTATTTCAGCGCCGAAATTCCGCGAACCTGAGTGGGATAAAATGGCAAAATATTTTCCCGGTTCCAGGTTAAATTTTGGAATATGTTCTTTGATTTCCAGATATCCAAGATCAACAAAATGGTTGCCATGACCTGATGTACCAAGTTGCCTGTAAAAATTATCTTTCAGTGATTTCAGGAATTCAATCTCCCGGAATTCCTCCCTTTCCATGAGTTCATGTTCTCCAATATCATTGAATTCGGCATGCCCGAAACGGGTGTTTTCAATGAGGATCTTTTTCAGATGATCCTTGTTTTTTTCAATAAAACCTGATTTCATCGGATATACCGACATGGACATCCGGCAGGCAATATCCATTCCCACACCATATGGCATCACTGCGTTGTAGGTTGCCACAACCCCTCCGATGGGTAATCCGTAGCCCAGATGCGCATCTGCCATTAATGCGCCTTTAACGCATACGGGCAAATTCATGGCATCCCGCATCTGTTGTATGGTTTCCTTATCAATATACTGAGGGCCATAGATTTTAAAATCCTCACTTTGATTTACATTGCCATACATTTTTGCAGGCATTGGATCCTTGTCTTTACCTTTCTTTTTTTTCTTTTTCAAGATGAAATATTTTGATCAAAGTTAATAACGGATTATGATCGTATTACCTGAATATCTACCCCGATATCATCTTTCAAATGTTTCTTGACTGCGCATAAACTTGCAGAATGCACCATCGCCTTTTCATATTTTTCAGGAAAATCATCAGGTACATAAATTTCAACTAATATCTTATCAATGATCTTTTTTATGGGATTGAATTGTTGTTCCTGCTTCAGTTTGATGTTTTCCGTGGGGATACCACGTTGATCGCAAAAAGATTTAACATAAACTCCAGCACAAGTTCCCAGAGATGCCAGGAACAATGTAAATGGCTCGGGGAACTCTCCTTCGCCTCCCGAACGCGGATGCTGATCGGTTTTAATTGTAAAGCCATCAACATCGGCAAAAACTTTCTTTGGCCCATTAAAATTTATAGCTAAAATTTTCATTATATAATTTTTGTCCGATTTTACAACAAACATACCAATATATTTATATTATATACCCCAGTCAGAATGTCATGTTGAATTCACAAAAGAATAATAATCATTAAAAGCTGAAATTGTTAAATTTGCCAATTCAAAATGTAATCAGATTTTAGCATGGCAAAAGAATTCATAAAAACAAAGTATCAGCTTGAATCGCTTGGATCGCAAAAGATATTCGAAGACAAGGGCTGGATTTTAAATGCACCGGATGAGGAATTGCCCTGCCTTATCAGGGCAAAATATGATAAGAAACAAATTGATGTTAAAGGGGAAGATTTCGGCATTTATAAATTCCACGACTGGCTGCCGATCAGCCGCATGCTTGAAGGATCTTATGCCCCTGTTACATATAAAAGTGAAAATCTTGCCAAAGAACTTGAGCTCGAAAACCTTTATATCACTTTTAGCGGGTACTGGCCTGAAAAGGACTGCCTGATGAAAACATGCTCTTTTAAAGAAACCGAGGCTTATTCGGTTTGCGCCAGAATGAATGATGAGCAGAAGAAAATTTTGGTTGTAGCATCAGCAGGCAATACAGCGAGGGCATTTGCAAGGGTTTGTTCCGACAATGATATACCACTTTTATTATGTGTACCTGAAGATACAATGGATGTATTATGGTTTGATGAGCCTATCAAGGATAATGTAAAACTTATTGTACCGCGCAAGGGAAGCGATTATTTCGATGCTATCCACTTATCCAATCTGGCTTGCAACAACGAGCATTTTATTCCCGAGGGAGGGGCAAAAAATGTAGCGCGCCGTGATGGAATGGGGACAACGGTTCTTTCTGCTGCAACTACCATTGGCCGGATTCCTGATTATTATTTCCAGGCAATCGGAAGCGGAACAGGCGCCATTGCAGCCTGGGAAGCAAACTTGAGATTGATAGAAGATGGCCGTTTCGGCAATAACAAAATGAAACTGATGGTATCGCAAAACTATCCCTTCACCCCCATTCATGATGCCTGGCAAGCCGGATCGAGGGAAATACTTGCTATGGATGATGAGGTAGCCCGTAAGCAGGTTGCCGAGATAACAGCGAAAGTGCTTTCCAACCGCAAACCACCCTATTCAGTTATCGGGGGACTTTTTGATGCCATGACGGATGCAGGCGGGGAAGTATTGATTGCCAATAACGAAGAAGCCATCATTGCCAACGACCTCTTTATTAAAACCGAAGGCATTGATCTGCATCCGGCCGCTGCCATCGCAACAGCAACGCTTCTTCAGGCAGTCAGGCAAAACAAAGTTGAAAAAGATGCCATCATCATGCTTAATATTACCGGCGGAGGAGAAGAGCGCTTTAAAAAAGAAAACCATCTGCATTATCTTAAGCCTTCTGTTGTATTTGACATTAATCCTGATGAGGAAGAAGTACACAGGGAGATTGAGGGACTTTTCAGTGAGTATATCTCCTGGAATATCGAATATTGAATTTACAAATGAGTGCTATTAACTTTATGGCCAGCCCTTATCTTGTTTTGTAATCCAAAACCATTGTATTGATGTATGATTTTGGTTGAAAATAAAAACTGTGTGGCACCCATTGCTCGTCATAAAAATAGTCAAATCTAAATATGTTTTTTAATCTTATTTCAGCTTCTTGTCTGTTCATGGTTCCTTTTCATTAATAGCAGGCAACGTGCCGCAGCTAAATAACGTGGGGATTTTCGAAGTGTTTACCTGTCCGCCTGTGACAAAGTTAGCCACGAAGAACGAAACTTGCGGAAACCACTTTCCGCCCCATGTTTTCTTAGGTGCTGTTATGGCCCTGTTTTTTCTTCTTCACTTAAAATTGCTTCGATTTGTTTTTTGTTTTCCGGAAGGTAGTTAACGGCCACATCCCAGATAATCTCATAATCAACACCAAAGTATTCGTGAGATATTTTGTTTCTCAACAAATACATTTCAGCCCAGGGAACTTCTTGGTATTTTGACTTTATTTCATCAGGTAGATTTTTAGTGGCTTCTCCAATAATTTCAAAATTCCTGATAACTGCGTCAACTGTCTTATAGTCTTGCTTAAACTGCCTGAAACTTAAACCTTCAATGTACTGGCTAATCCTGTCTATACTGGTCAGTATATCCTGGAGATACATCGTGTATATTCTGTCTTTCTTTTTCAAGCTACACGTATTTTACATTATTCAGAATTTTGTCACGGATTTGCTCTTTCAATGCTTTTTTGGTTACCAGGTCAATCTTCCGGTTAAAAATCTTTTCAAGATAAAGCTCAAGCGAAAAAAACTTCCAACCAATGGGTTTTTCCAGCTCAACGAGAATATCGATATCACTTTCATCTGTCTGGGTGTTGTCTGCAAACGAGCCAAACAAACCAATCTCCCTTACAAAATATTCCTTCTGAAGCCAGGGCTTTAATTCATTTAGTTTTGATATGATGTCTTCACGTTTTGTCACATTTCAAAGATAGCAATTTTTGTGATAATGACGGATGTCTTCATTTTATACTGAATCTTACAAAAAATGCAAAGCATTTTTCTGTTAGATGCAGTTATACCGATTGGAGCATAAGATCAATTATTGCAAACCTGTTCCGAATCGGTATAACATAGGGCATAACGGTTACGTGTCGAGTAGGCAAGGGGATTTTCACCCCGAGCCTCTCACGGAACCGTACGTGACAGTCTCCCGTCATACGGCTCTTGTTATACAAATCTAAACGCTTTAGTGCGAGAAACCAAGTTGCCAATGATAAAACTGACAGATTGTTACCTGCTGGCTTTTATATTATAAAATTCAATCAATATTTTTTTAAATTCGATGTAATTATGTTTCCATGGAATGTGTCCACTTCCTTGAATTGTTTTAATATTTGCGGTTGGAAATCTTTTAGGTAGCTCGCCTTTACTATCTCCATAAATATCATTATCTCCGTATGTAATTAATATAGGAAATTTCGGATTTAAGACTTTTTCCAGAGATTTATATT